>JAQGHK010000108.1 GCA_028288875.1 Phycisphaerales bacterium
GCTTCAATTGCTCGGGTTACATCCGTTTTTCATTTCCATTTGACTGCTGCCGAATGGCCATTGACGCCGCGATCGCGCTAAGGGTAATTTCCTACTCGCCATGGAGTGGGGCAAAGCCTCGTTCAGGGCGACTCGATCGGTGGGGCACTTCGTTGTGAACAGTTTCCAACTGAATGACCTGACACGGCCGCCGTTGTGCGGGGTGACGATCGGTGCGCTTTTGTGGCCTTCCTGCGGCGGGTGCCGGCGGGCGGGTCTTGAACGGGTTTCTTCCCGCCACTCGTGAGCAATCTATGAACGCAATGTTCGAATCGTTGGAGACACGGAAGCTCCTTGCCAGCGTCACGGCGGCGGTGGTCAACGGTCAACTGCAGGTCACCGGCACGGCCGGCCGCGATGTGGTCCAGATCGGCTACGCAGAGACGATCGAGGACGGCATCGCTATCTATGACAGCAGCGGACAGGAGCCCAAGCTGATCGCCCAGTTCGCCAAGTCGAAATTCACCTCGGCCGTCATCGACCTCAAGGCCGGTAACGACGAGCTCAACTTCGATAGCGGCGACTACTTCTTCAAGTATCCCGGTTACATCCCCGTCACGGTGCACGGCGGCGACGGCAATGACGACCTCTTTGACGGGTACGGCACGCCCACCATTAAATTCTACGGCGACGCCGGCAATGACACGATCACCAATATCGACGGCTTTGCCGATGGCGGCACGGGCGATGATCTCATCAGGGGCTTCCTCGGTCACGAGAGTGACATCGGCGGCAATGAGTCCCTGATCGGCGGCGACGGCAAAGACACCATCTACGGCAACGGCGGCGCGGACACCATCCTCGGCGGCAACGGCGACGACCAGATTATCGTCGGCCCCGGCTACGACTACGCGCCGGGGCACGTGATGCACTCGACGGTGGACGCCGGCGCGGGCAATGACTCCGTCTTCATCAGCGACTCCGCCACGGTGCACCTCGGTGACGGGTATGACAAGGCTGAAATCGCGCTCTCGACGCTGGACAACAAGAAGTACGACAGCATCGTCGTCTACGGCGACGCCGGTAACGACATCATCCGTACGGTCGAAAACGATGTGCCGGTGGTGCCCGCCAAGCTCGTCAAAATCTACGGCGGCACGGACAACGACACCATCTACGGCGGCCAGGGCCAGGACGTGCTCAATGGCGAGGGCGGCAACGATAAAATCTTCGGCGGACACGCCAACGACACCATCAACGGCGGCACGGGTAACGACATCCTGTACGGCGATGACGGCAACGACGATATCTACGGTTCCGACGGGAATGACACTCTGTATGGCGGCACCGGCAACAACCGGCTGTTCGGCCAAAAGGGCATCGACACCATCCACTCCAAGAATGGCAGCGTCGACCAGATCATCGGCAGCCAGGACGGCGACATCCTCGATAAAGACAGCTTCGACGTTCTGAGCTAACCAGCCACCAATGCAGCATTGCCCCTTCCCCGTGTCCGAGCGGGGAAGGGGCCGGTCTGCACACATCTCGGAAATTGCTTGATTCCGTGACCGGAGGCGTCAACCCACGACCTTCCCCGGACGGACTGCGCCTAGTCTGAATGCGCCGCTCCTCACGGATGCGGCCCCAGCTCACATCTAAACCGAATTTCGGTGCAATATGATTTCCGTTCTGATTTCTGTCTTCAATGGTTCCGAGTACCTCGCCGAAGCGATGGATTCTCTGCTAGCCCAGACTTACACCGATTTTGAGATCATCGTGGTGGACGACGGCTCCACCGATGACACGCTCGACCAACTTCAGGCGTACGCCGCGAAAGACGCGCGGATCAACGTCATCCACCACTCCAACCGTGGCATACCGGCTTCGATCAACGCTGCGGCGCGGCTCGCCGTCGGCAAATACCTCGCCCGCATGGATCTGGACGACGTGGCCTCGCCCACGCGCTTTGAGAAACAGGTGGCCTACATGGACGCGCATCCGGAAGTAACGGTGCTGGGGTCGCGCGTGATCCTGATCGACCCCTTCGGCACGGAATACCACCGGCCAATGCACGCGCTGACGCACGAAGAGATCGACGCCAAGCTGCTGGCCGGTGAAGGCTGGGCAATCGTCCAACCCGCGGCCATGATTCGGCACGACGCGTTCCTGGCAGTAAAGGGTTACGACGAGCGCTACCGCACGAGCCAGGATTTTGATCTCTGGCTGCGCATGGCCGAGCACGGCCGGCTGGCCAATCTCGAAGAGCCGCTGCTGAAGTATCGCCAGCACTTAGGCAGCGCGAACTTCGCCAAGGCCAAGCAGCAGAAGGAGTTCAAGATCCAGATCCTGCGGGAGGCCTACGCCCGCCGCGGCCTGCCGCCGTTCGACGCCACCACTCTGCCCCCGCCGCCGGAGACCGACCCGTTCCGCATCCGCAAGCGCTGGGGCTGGGCCGCCATCCGCGCCGGCCGCTTCGGCGCTGCCCGCCACCACGCGTACGCAAACATCAAGCTCCACCCGATGGCCTGCGACGCATGGAAGATGCTGTATTGCTCGGTGCGAAGGCACTGAACGGCCGTGGCCGGCGCAATGGGAGGCAAAGGCGGTCGACGCTACACTCGCCCGCCTTGGCCTCGCAGCGTTACAAACTCACGATCGCCTACCGCGGCACGCGCTATCACGGCTGGCAGGAGCAGCAGGGATTCGCCAATACCTGGAAAGGCGAAACCGGCGACGGCATCAGCGGGCCGCCGACGGTGCAGGAATGTTTGCGCAAGGCGCTCGAAGCCGTCGTTCGGCATCCGGTGAGCGCCGTCGGCAGCAGTCGGACTGATGCCGGCGTGCATGCCAAGGGGCAGGTGGCGCACTTCGATACACACATGCTGCAGATCCCGCCCGAGGGCCTGCGCCGGGCGACGAATTCGCGCCTGCCGGACGACATTTTGGTGCGATCAATCGAGGCCGTGCCGGATTCGTTTGATGCGATCAGCAGCACGATTGAAAAGCGGTACCAATATGTGATCTGGAACGCCTTGGACCGTCCGCCGTTCTTCAGCGAGATGGTGTTTCATCGGTTCCAACCACTGAACGTCGAGGCGATGGCGCAAGCGGCGCTTCACCTTGTCGGCGAGCATGATTTCGCCAGCTTCGCCAAACCCGGCCATGGCCGCGCGACCACGATCCGCACCGTTCACGAATGCGCCGTCCACGCCCGCGGCCCGCGCGTGGTGATCGGCGTGCGCGGCAGTGGCTTCCTCTGGAACATGGTCCGCATCATCGCCGGCACGCTGGTGGAAGTCGGCCTAGGCCGATTCCAGCCGGACGATGTCGCCGCGATGCTAGCCGCCAAAGACCGCACCGCCGCCGGGCCGACGGCGATCGCGCAGGGGCTGTATCTACAGTGGATTCGCTTCAAGGATGAAGTCCAACCCCTCGCCCCAATGTCCGTGGACGGCTAAACTACGACGCTCCATGGCCAAGCGCGATTATTACGAAGTTCTCGGTGTCCCCAAGTCCGCATCGGCGGACGATGTCAAAAAGGCCCATCGCCGTCTTGCGCGTAAGTTGCACCCGGACGTGAACAAGGAAGCCGGCGCCTCGGCCAAGTTTGCTGAAGTGCAAGAGGCGTACGACGTGCTGTCGGACGTCGACAAGCGGAAGAAGTACGACCAGTTCGGCCATGCGGCAGCGGGCGTCGGGGGCGGCGGTGGTGCGGACGACATGTACGAGCAGTTCCGCCGCCAGCAGGGCGGCGGCCGGAGCGTTCGGCCGGAAGATTTTGAAGGGGCGGAAGGCGGGCAGTTCGGCGACGTGTTCGACCAGCTTTTCGGCGGCCGTGGCCCCTTCGGGCGGGCGGGCGGACGCAAACGCCATCCCGAGCCCACGCGCGGAACCGACATCGAACACCCGGTCACCCTCACCTTCGAACAGGCCGCCCGCGGCACGAGCCTGCCGTTGCGCCTAAGCCTGGGCAACACCACTGAAACGATCGATGTGAAGGTGCCCGCCGGAGTGAAAGACGGCAGCCGCGTCCGCGTCCGCGGCAAGGGCGACCGCTCCGGCGGCACGCCCGGCGACCTGTTCATCGTCGTGAGCGTCACGCCCCACGCCTTCTACAAACGCAGCGGTCTGGACGTAACCCTAGACGTCCCGCTCAGCGTTTATGAAGGCCTGCTCGGCACGCGCGTCACCGTCCCGACGCTCGACGGCCAGCTCACGCTGACGATTCCGCCCGGCACCGGCAGCGGCGCGAAGCTCCGCATCAAAGGCCGCGGCATCAAGCGAGGCGAAGAAGTCGGCGACCAGTTCTGTGTCATCAAGATCGTGCTGCCCAAAGGGCTAGGCGAGGCAGACAAGCAGTTCATCACCGAAATGCAGGCCCGGCATCCGCTCAATCCGCGGGAAAACATCGGCTGGTAAGCCGCGGGGCTAGAATCGCCCGTGCCCGCCCCGAAGCTTTCCAAACCCTGCCATCGCTGCGGCCGCGAGATGACGTGGCGGAAGAAGTGGGCCAGGACGTGGGACGAGGTCCGGTATTGCTCCGACGCCTGCCGTCGCGAGCGGCTAACCGCCACGGACGCTGCCCTGACCGTCGCAATCGTTCACCTGTTAGAGAACCGGATCGCCGATGCGTCGGCCTGCCCGAGTGAGGCGGCCCGGGCCGTGGACGCCGTCGGTTGGGCCGATTTGATGGAGCGCACCCGTCGTGCCGGGCGGCGATTGGCGCAGGCCGGTGTGATCGATGTCACCCAAGGCGGGCGTCCCGTCGATCCGTCGTCGGCGCGAGGCCCGATACGTTATCGGCGGGGAACGCAGTGGCGGCAACGTGGGGCGCTTGCCGATTAAGCCGATGGGATAAAATCCAATTCATTTCCTAACGTGCGATTTTTCGGTCAAATTCGTCCAATTGAAAACGACTTGGCCTGACCGTGTGTAAGTGGGTCAGTGCTATACTCTCGAAGTCGGCCCGGACCGACAGAGCCTGAAAGCCAGAGAACGGAGTGGCCGAGATGTCGGTTCAAGCTGCCCATACCACGAAGCGTGACGTGCCGAGCACGCCCGCCCGCAGCCCGCGGAAGCGCGATGACCGCGTCCCGATGCCGCCTGATTTTGCCCCGCGAAACGGCGCGCCTGGCCACGACGGCCAAAGTGCTGGCCCGCCGCCGATCGATTACTCGACCAAACCGCCGCTGTTTTTCGAATGCGGCTGGGAAGTCTGCTGGCAGTTGGGCGGCATCTACACCGTCCTTCGCACCAAAGCCCGCGCCATGCAGGAACGCTGGGGCGACCGGTACGTCCTCGTCGGCCCGTACAACCCCGGCACCGCCGCCGGCGAATTCGAAGAACTGCCGACCGAAGGCCTGATTCGCGAAACCCTCGACGCCCTGCGCGGCCAGGGCATCCCCTGCCACTACGGCCGCTGGCTGGTGCCGGGCCGCCCTCGGGTGATCCTGCTCGACTACCGCGCCGCCTTCAATCGCCTCGGCGAATACAAGTACATGATGTCGGTCGACCACCACATCGCCACCGGCGATGAGGGCGAGGTCAACGACACCGTCGCGTTCGGGTTTATCCTGACCGAGTTCTTCCGACTCCTGTGCGAAAAAGCGCCCGGGCAGAAGATCCTGGCGCACTTCCACGAATGGATGGCCGGCGTTGCCCTGCCGCGCATCGCGCACGCCCAGTTGCCTATCACCACGGTCTTCACCACGCACGCCACGCTGCTGGGCCGGTATTTGGCCGGCGATAATCCGTCGTTTTACGACCACCTGGCCTATTTCAACGCCGACGCCGAGGCCGCCAAGTATCAGATCCTGCCCAAGCACCTGATCGAAAAGGCCGCCACACATAGCTGCACGGTCTTCACCACTGTCAGCGAAATTACCGGCGTCGAGGCCACCAGCCTGCTCGGCCGCCGGCCCGATGTCATCGTGCCCAACGGCCTGGACATCAAACGCTTCGAGGCCCCGCACGAATTCCAGCACCAGCACAACGCGATCAAGAACGCGCTGCACAAGTTCACGATCGGCCACTTTTTCCCCAGCTACAGCTTCGATCTCGATCGCACGCTCTACTTCTTCACCAGCGGCCGCTACGAGTACAAGAACAAGGGCATCGATGTTTATATCGAGGCCCTTTACCGCCTGAACCAGCGGCTGAAGCAGATCGATAATCCGCCGACGATCGTCTCGTTCATCATCACGAAGGCGCCGGTCAAGAACATCAACGTCGACGCCCTCTCCGGCCAGGCCCGCATGGCGGAGTTGGAAAACTTCTGCAAGAACATGCAGGAGAACATCGGCCGCCGCATCTTCATGGCCAGCGCCACCGGCCGCGAACTGCAGCGCGGCGATCTGATCGACGAAGAAGCCCAGATCGCGCTCAAACGCTTCACGCACGCGATGCGCACGTATCGCCAGCCGTTGGTCGTTACCCATGACCTTTGGGACGACGGCACCGATCCGACCCTCGCCCACATCCGCCATCGCAATCTGCTGAATGCCGCCGATGATCCGGTGAAGGTGGTCTTCCACCCGCAATTCGTCACGGCCACCAGCCCACTGATCGGCCTCGATTACGACGCCTTCGTCCGCGGCTGCCACATGGGCATCTTCCCGAGCTACTACGAGCCGTGGGGCT
>JAQGHK010000109.1 GCA_028288875.1 Phycisphaerales bacterium
CCGAAACGCCTGGTATCACAAGGACATTCAAGCCTTCATTGCCAGGGGTGAGATCGGCGACGTGGCCGTCATCCGCGTCTGCCACATGACGCCCGGCCACATGCCCGGCGAAGGGCACGCCCCCGAAGGGCCTCCTTTCCACGATTGTGGCATGCACTATGTCGACGTCGCCCGCTGGTACGCCGGCAGCGAATACAAAACCTGGCACGCGCAGGGTATCCGCATGTGGAGTCACGATGAGCCGTGGTGGGTGCAGGCTCATGGCACCTTCGACAACGGCGTGGTGTTCGACATCACCCAGGGCTTCGTTTATGGCCATCTGGCGAAGGACAAGACGCACAACTGCTACGTGGACCTGATTGGCACGCGCGGAATCTGCCGCATGACGCACGATTTTCACAATGCCACCATCGATTGCCACGGCGTGAACGCCACGATGCGCAAAACGGCGATGTTCGGCGATAAAAAGCTTGATGTGATGTGCGATGTTTTCGCCCGCTCGATTCTGGCCGGGAAGAATCTCGGCGTGCCGACGCCGCGGGATAGCGCAATCGCTTCGGAAGTCGCCTGGGCGATGCTGCATGATGCTGAAAAGAATCAACCGCCGTCCATCGGGACGAAACGAGAACTGAAGCAGATTCAGGAACACCGCAAGACGCTCCGCAGCGGCTTTGGCCTGCCCGTCCGCCCCCAGGATGCCCCATCCCGGCCGACACCCGTCGGCTGCCCGGAGACGGCCTGCGGCGAAGACCTGTGCGGCCTAGTGGCCCATGAGTTGGATATGAACTTGCCCCGCGTGGCCCGCGAAGAGCCGTTTTCGCACGGCGACGGTCCGACAGGGCTCTGATCGGTCATTTAAGCGGCAAGGTGGGTTGCCGCATAACCTTTTGTTAATGCAGCACTTCGCCATGCCTGCTGACGCCTGTGCCGGTGTCTGTTAAGATTCCGCCAGCAATGTCCGAATTATCGAACACGTCGTCGGCCGTCAAAGGTGCGGGTATCCCGGCCGGCCTCTGGATGCGCTGCCCCGTTTGCGGGGACATGCTGTTCAAGAAGGTCGTCGAAGAGAACAACAGCGTCTGCCCGTCCTGCGATCACCATTTCCGCGTCAGTGCCCGCACCCGCGTGCAACTGCTTTGCGACGACGGCAGCTTTGAAGAACTGTTCAACGAGATCGAACCCGTCGATGCGCTGAAGTTTGTCGATAAGAAAAGCTACGCCGACCGCATCAAGGCCGAGCAGCTCAAAAGCGGCAACAAGGACGGCCTGGTCTGCGGCCGGGCATTCGTGAAGGGTCGACCTTTGGTGCTGGCGGCCATGGACCCGACGTTCATGATGGGCTCCATGGGCAGCGTCGTCGGCGAAAAACTGACGCGCTCCATCGAACTCGCCGCTGCCGAGAAGCTGCCGCTCCTCATCGCCAGTTGCTCCGGCGGCGCCCGCATGCAGGAAAGCACGCTCAGCCTCATGCAGATGGCCAAAACCAGCGCCGCCCTCGCCAAGCTGGACGAAGCCGGCCAGATGTATATCAGCCTGCTGACCGACCCGACCACCGGCGGCGTTACCGCCAGCTTCGCCATGCTCGGCGATTTCATCATTGCCGAGCCGAAGGCGTACATCGCCTTCGCCGGCAAACGCACGATCGAAAGCACGACGCGCCAGGAACTGCCGGAAGAAGCCCAGCGGGCCGAGTTCGTTCGCGACAAGGGCTTCATCGATTTCATCGTGCACCGCCGCGATCTGCGCAGCGAAGTGGCGCGGCTCATCGACTATTGCGTGAAGTAATTAATCGTTGCGTGGAGAATGACAGAAGGTTCAATTCACACTGAGGCGCGGTTCGAGCCGTTGAACTATGCAATACCGCCGTCGGTCTCGCGCCGGCGGGTCAAAGTCGCGATTCTTCTCGCCGTCTGTTTTGCGGCAGGATATCTCGCAACCGAACTGGCGATCTGGAACGTGTTGTTCTACGGATTCGGCTTTCCGGTCGATACCAGCAACAGTCTGTGGGATTCTGATCGTTTCTTCTTCTCCTTCGTTATCGAAGTGGTCTTGGCCGCCATCGGTGCATTCATCGTCGCGCTTACATTTGGCCTGTTCAGAACCGGGGCAGGGAGCTTGAAGCTGCTTCCACTCTGCATTTTCGCGGCGGGGCTCGGCGCCATCAAAACTTCGGTTCCCTGGATCGCAAGTGATCTGCTGCACTTGTTCCAGTCTGATCCAGTTGCCTTACTCTTGGGCGTTATTTTGCCGTTTCCGGCAGGCTTGGCTCTTGTGTGGGCGGCTCGCTATCAATCGGACAAGTCAGGTCCGGGCCCGAGCTTTGAATAGCTTCGAAGCTTCGTGGATGGTTCGCACGTGAAGATTCGCCGTCATGCCGTCGGTGCGGTTATAGCCGCCGCCGTAAACGATGACTGTCGGAATGTCCCATTTGCGAGCTGCTCTGATCGCGTATTCGTCCCGCCGCCGCATATCGCCGGTCGACAGCATCATCTGGCCGAAGCGGTCGTCCTCGTGCACATCAACGCCGGCGTTGTAAAACACTAAATCCGGCTCGAAGCGTTCGACCGCCCGCGGCAGCGTCGATTCCAGTTTTTCAAAATATTCATCCGCTCCGGCATAGCGGCTGACTTCTACATCCAGCGAACTGATCTCCTTCCGACTCGGATAATTCCGGCCGACGTGCAGGGAATAGGTGAATGCCCGGGCGTCGCCGGCGAAGAGGGCGGCGGTGCCGTTGCCCTGGTGGGCGTCGAGGTCGATCACCATCGCGTGCAGCCACGGCTCTTCGCACCACAGCCGGCGGACGGCGACGGCCACGTCATTGAAGACGCAGTAGCCTTCGCCGCGATCGGCAAACGCGTGGTGCGTGCCGCCGGCCAGATTGGCGGCGACCCCGTCTTCCATGGCGGCCCGTGTCGCGGCCAGCGTGCCGGCGGTGGCGGCGCGGGACCGCGTATTAATCGTCGGGTGCCATGGCAGGCCGAGGCGAAGAGCAGTGAGTTCGTTGTAATTCCCCGTGCGGATCGATTCGATGTACTCGGGCGTATGGACGCGCAGGAGGTCTTCGTCGGAGATCGTGCCGGGATCGATCACGTCGGCGATGCCAGCCGCGCGAATTTGCTCGGCCGAATCGGGAAATTTCCGCATCGGAAACGGATGCCCGGGCGGGAGCACCGCGAAATACGCCGGCGAGCTGTAGCACCGCATCCGGCGGCGGTTTGAATCCATGGGCAGTCAATTCTAGCATCGCCGGCGATGTCTGATCTGAAACACGCTTATCCTTTCGACCCGACGTACGGCTACACGCTCGATCAACTCCTTGCGATCCAGCCGCCGGAAGAGCCGGAAGACCATGCCGATTTCTGGCAGCAGACGTACGCCCAGGCGTTGAACACGCCGTTGCGGTTGGAGCAAGCGGCGATACCGTCGCCGCATCCCGACTCTTTCACGGCACGCTTGGTTCATTTCGATGGCTTCGGCGGCGTTCGCCTCGGAGCGTGGCTCATCGAGCCGATCGACGGGAAAATCGACCGCTACGTCGTCACCGGCCACGGTTATTACAATCGGCCGTTCGAAGACATCTCTTATCGGCCCGGCGTCGCGAATCTATTTTTCGGCTGCCGTGGGCTCGGCGTTTCCCGCACTCCGACGATTTCTAATCAGACGATGTTCCACGTGCTGCACGGCATCGAGTCGAAGGAAACTTACGTTCACCGCGGCTGTGTCGCCGACACGTGGTCGGCCGGGTCGGCGATGCTCAGGTTGTTCCCGGAGGCGGCGGGGCGAATGGAATACGCGGGTGGCAGCTTCGGCGGCGGCATCGGCGCGATGGCGATGGCGTGGGACAATCGATTCGCGTTCGCCGACTTACGCATCCCAAGTTTCGGCCATCATCCGCTCCGGCTTCAATCGCCATGTACCGGCGCCGGCGAGGCCGTCCGGCGGAAGCTGCAGCGCTCGCCGGAGCTGTATGAACGAACGCTGCGGTATTTCGACGCGGCCGTTCACGCCCGGCGCATCGCCATGCCGACCGCGTTCGCCTGCGCCGCGTTTGACCCGGCCGTCCCGCCGCCGGGGCAGTTCGCCGTCCACAATGCCGCCGCTTGCAGGAAGGTGCTGACAGTCTGGCGGACGGGCCATCATGATTGGTCCGGCACTGCCGCCAGTGTGGGTGAGGCCGATTCCGCTGCCGCCAACTTGCGGGCCAACGGCTAGGCAATGGCTAGGCGAAGTTCTGGGATTGGATCGTTTGACACATTCGCCCGGCGTCGACTAGAACAAACGCCTCCAACCGACGGTTCCTCCAATGGTGTTGAACATGCGTGTCCTGATGCTGGGCTGGGAGTTTCCGCCATCCATTAACGGCGGCCTCGGCACGGCCTGCGCGGGACTGATTCGCGCCCT
>JAQGHK010000126.1 GCA_028288875.1 Phycisphaerales bacterium
TGCTGATCTGGATATAGACCGAAAACCCGTCGCCAATGTCGCGTGTCACCAGCTGCGGGTTGATGTCGTACATCACCAGCGTGTCCCACAGCGGCTTGCAGAAGAAGCTGAGCGTCTCGCGCCCGAACACCAGGCAGAGGATCGATGCCGCCGCGAACCCGATCAGTGCGTAGATGAGCCGGCGGCGTAATTCTTCCAGGTGGTCGCCCAGCGTCATGCGGCATGACTCGGGGTCGAAGTGGGACGTGGATTCTTGCGGCGATTGCTCTGCCATCGGCGGAGCGATGATAGCGGATCAAACCAGCGAAGTCGCAAAGCGATTGTCCGATGCCGCCAATCGCTTACGCCAGCGGCCACATCGTTTACACTCCCGGCCAATGCGTCTTCTTGCGATGTGGTTGCTGCTGGGCGTGCTGCTGATCGGGGCCGCCGGCGTGCCGCCGGTGAACCGGACGCAGGAGGCGCGCGTCCTCGAAACCGCCCGGGAGATGATCGGCCGGCCGATTGACGACTGGCTGATTCCCAAGCTCAACGGCCATGTCCGCCTGCGTAAACCGCCGCTGGCGTACTGGGCATCGGCCGCGTCCATGAGCGTGTTTGGCGAAAACGAACGCGCCGGCCGGCTGCCGACGGTGCTGCTGAGTTGGCTGAGCATCGGCGCAACGTACGCCATCGCCCGGCGGTGGTTCGATGCGCAGGTGGCGATTCTCTCCGCCGGCGCGCTGGCCGGTTCATGGCTGTTCTTCAAGCACGGCATGCTGGCCGAGACGGACGCTTATGCGGCCGCCGGGATGACGCTGGGCGTGTACGCGATCGTCCGCGCGGGTGAGGCCGTTCGCGGGCGCGACATCCTCTGGCTGCACGCCGCCGCCGCCTGCTTCGCCGGCATCATCCTCGCCAAGGGTCCGCCGGCTGCGTATCTGCTGCTGTTCTGGGTCGGCAGGTGCTGGGCGAACGGCGATTGGCGAGCGCTCGGGCGATTCGTCACGCGTGGCGGAATCCTCACTTTGCTAGTGCTGGCCGTGCCGTGGTTCCTGTACGTCAGGACGCACACCGCCGCCGAGGGCCAGCTCGGCGCCGACTTCGCCAACAGCGCCGACGGCGGCGACCACCCCGGCCCGCCGTGGGCGTATATCCCCATGCTGATCAAGGCGACCGTGCCCTGGACCGGCGTGTGGGTGGTGGCGTTGGCGATGGCAGGGGCGACGCTGCTGGAGCAATATCGAAAAAGAAGCGTCCTGTCGCACGAATCAGAGACTGCATCTTCGCTTGCTCCAAACCCGGAGTTGCCCCACGCCACGGCGCGAGCCGTGGATTCTTCGGACACGGAATTCGCTCCCATCGACGATTCACGGCTCGCGCCGTGGCGTCGCGGATCCGATTCATCAACCGTCGCGTTGTTGAATCTCGCGATCTGGGGCGCGGCTGTGTTGCTGCCGCTCTGCGCCTGGGGCAACAAGCAATTTCATTACCTCTTGCCTGTAATGCCGCCCACGATGATTCTGGTCGGCTGGGCTTTGGCCGCCGCGACGCGGAAAAGTCGTCGGGCACGGGCGGTCGCCGTGGTCGCATTCGGCACCGCTGTCCTTCTCTCATTAGCGCCGATGGCCCAGCTCATCGCGGCTACGCGCCTGCGGCCGAACCTTCATTGGTCTGATTTCGCGATGTGCGCCGGCCTGATCGCGGCCGAGTTCGCGGTTGGCCGCGCGTGGAAGCGGGGGCGTCAGCCGGCCGCCGTCGCGTTGTGCGTCTATGCCGTCGTCGTCATGGTCACGATTCACGCGTGGCTGCCTGCCGTGATGGGCGGCCGCAGTCGGCTGGCTTCGATTCAGTTGGTGGAAAAATATCCGAATGCCCGCTTCGTTTTCCGCACGGCCGAATTGCCGGTGATGAGCTGGTCCATGCGACGGGCCGTGCCGATCATGGATGATGCGGCAATCACGGCGGCGGGCGATGCGAACCTCGTCGTGCTCGACCAGCAGCAGGACGGCGAAAAGAAGCCGCTGCCGCCGGCCGGTTTCAACGAGGCCGAGTCCATTCGACAAGGCGACAACACGCTGCATGTGTTCATGCCGTTAGCAGCCGGCCCCCAGGCGAATGAGTCTGCACCGTAGCTGCGACGCCTGCGTCGCCTTGCCGCGCGAGCCTGATTGGCGGCTCACCGTTCACTGCAGACTCGCACCTCGGACCGCGAGGCGACGCAGGCGTCGCAGCTACGAGACGCCCTCAAACGCGGAAGCGTTCCGCCCGCGTGTACGCGCTCGCGCCGCCGTAGCCGTAGGAACGGACGCGCGCGGTGTAGAACGTGCCGCGGGTGAGGCCGACAAGATCGACCGCTGCGGTATCAGCCGGCACATTGAACGATTGGATGATCGTGCCGTCGTCGGTCAGCAGCTGGACGCGGAAGCCGATTTCATTGGTCGAGCGATCGCGCCATTGGAGCCGCGCCGTCGATCGCGAGGTTCGCGTCGTAACGACCGGGTTCGGCCGCGTCGGCGGCGGCGGGGCGGTGAGCGTCGTCACTGTACTGCCCCGACCGGAAAGGCCGAGCGCATCGGTGGCGACCGCGTAAATCGTCTGTTGCCCCGCAGCCAGGCCCGCGGTGCTGGCGGTGGTTCGCCACGTGCCGTTGGTGGCTGAATCGACCGAGCCCAGCAGCAGATCGCCGCCGCGGCCACCCTGCAGGCCGGCGATGCCGTTCGTCTCGCCGTAAAACGACACGCCGATGACGTTGTCACTTTCTGCGTCGCGAATATTGCTGGCCGAGAGCGTGAACGATTCGCCGAGCGTGGCGGCGGTGGCAGTGATGGTGCCGAGGCGCGGGGCCGTGTCGGCGCGGTAGCCAAAGTCGATATTGGCCGACGTATCATTTTTAGCGACGGTCACGCGCCGCTCGAACGCCTTGCCGCCGAAGTCCAGCGGCGTGGTGACGGTGCTGGTGTGGTTGATCGGGTCCCACACGTCGGCGGCGTTGAGATTGACGGTGTAGCCGATGTCCTCCAGCGACGCGACAGTGATACGGCTCAGCGGTTCGACGACTCCTGCGTCTTCGGAAAAGCCGGTCATCAGTTCTTCGACAAAGCTCGCCTCCGGCCAATGCCCGTCGGCCGTGCCGTCGCCGCCTTTGCTTTCGACGGGCACGCTGCCGGCCGTGCTGCGGAACAGGGCATCGTATTCCTTCGTGGCAGCTTCGCCGGTGAAGCGCGGGTTGCGCGTGCCTTCGCCGGTGATGACGCCCAGGTCCGACCAGATCGTGCCGAAGCCCAGGACGTGCAGCATTTCATGCGTGATGGTGTCAACGAGATGGCCCTCGGAGATGAGGGTCGGGATGTCAGCCTTATCGAAGGTAATGTCGCCGGTGTACGGCAGGCCGCTGGCGACACGCGTGCTGTCGGGCCCGCCCTCGGCGAGGGTGCCGCCGTCGCCGTCGATGGAATCGACACTGATATCGATTCGAATGTCGTCGATATTCCGGGCGCTGCCGGCCGCGGGCAGGTCGCCGGTGATGATCGATTCCAGCCGGGTCGCGGCGTCGTTAAATGCCCGCTGCTCAGTCGCGTTCAGTGTGCTGATGCCGGTGAGCTGGATATCGAAACTGCCCTTCACCGTTCCGTTCGGCCCAGGCGTGGTTTGGCCGTTGCCGGTGGGGGCGATGGCGCCGATCAGGTAATCGCCAGCGGAAACGTCTTTGAACTGGTAGATGCCGGATTTGTCGGTGAGCATCGTCAGTTCGCCACTGTCGTACCGGCCGTTGGCGTTGGCGTCGATAAAAACGGTGGCCGCCTTTAGGGGCGTTTCACCGGTGTCGAACGTGGTCGATCCGTCGGCGTCGGTCCAAAGGGTTCCGGTGATCGTGGCGAAGAGGCGGCGGGCGTCGAGGGCTTCAAACATCTGGCGTGATTATCCGCGAAGTTGCCAAAAATGCACCGCAAAATCGTTACAGCCGCTTGCGATGTGATGTCGCCCTCATCCGCAATTTAACGACTCGCGAATTCGGCGG
>JAQGHK010000148.1 GCA_028288875.1 Phycisphaerales bacterium
CAATCGATGGCCGACGGTCAGAACCCTTCTGCTTCAATCTGCCTGACGTTCGCGACATACCTGTCGAAGCCCTCACCCTAACCCTTCCCGGCAATACCGGGAGAGGGAACCAGAGGCGTCTCGACGCGCGAAGCGTTTAAGCTCTCTTTCAGTCGCCCTTCGGCTGTTCCTTCGTGCCGACTTGCGTCGCGCCATGGGCACCCTTGGGGACTTCGTGCGTCGGCTGGCTCGGGCTCCACTCGGTATGGATGAAGGTGCCGGGCTTTTCGGTGCGCTCGTACGTGTGAGCACCGAAGAAATCGCGCTGGGCCTGGATCAGGTTGCCGGGCATGCGCTCGCGGCGGTAGCTGTCGTAGTACGCGATCGACGAGCTGAACGCCGGCAGGCCGATGCCGTTGTCGATGCCGAGCTTGATAACGGCGCGCCAGTTGGCTTCGCGGTCGGCGACCATCTGGCTGAACTTATCGTCCATCAGCAGGTTCGGCAGCTTCGGGTTCTTCTTGAACGCCTGCGTGATCTCTTCCAAGAACACGGCCCGAATGATGCAGCCGGCACGCCAGATCATGGGCAGGTCGGGCAGGGTCATCTTGTAGCCGTGGCCGCCTTCTTCTTTGCTGCGGTTGGCCGCGGCGAGCAGGGCCATGCCTTGGGCATAGGAACAGATTTTGGAGCAGTAGAGCGCGTCTTTGATCTGCTTGACGAGGGCCTTCGTGTCGCCGGTGAGGGGCTTGGGCTTGGGGCCGGCGAGCTTCTTACTGGCGGCCATGCGTTCGTCTTTGAGCGACGAGATTTCCCGCATATCGACGGCCGACGCCATCGTCGGCAGCGGCACGAGCATGTCCAAGCCGGCCTTGATGGTCCAGGTGCCGGTGCCCTTCATGCCGACGACGTCGCGGATCTGTTCGACCAGCGCCTGCTTCGGGTTGGTCGGGTCGGGAAACTTGATGACCTTCTGGCTGATCTCGATCAGGAAGCTCTGGAGTTCGCTGGAATTCCATTCGCCGAAGACGTCGTAGAGCTGATCGTTGTTCAGACCGGCCACGTTTTTGAGCAGGTCATAAGCCTCGGCGATCAGCTGCATGTCGCCGTACTCGATGCCGTTGTGGACCATCTTCACAAAGTGGCCGGCCGAGCGCTCGCCGCAGTAGGTGACGCAGGGTACGCCATCCGACGGGGCCTTGGCGGCGATCTTCTCGAGGACGGGCTTGAGCTCTTCGTACGACTGGCGGTCGCCGCCGGGCATGATGCTCGGGCCGTGGCGGGCGCCTTCTTCGCCGCCGGACACGCCCATCCCGAAGAACTTGATGCCGGTTGGGCGAAGTTCGTTCTCACGGCGTTCGGTGTCGGTGTAGAGGGCGTTGCCGCCGTCGATCAGGATGTCGCCGGTTTCCAGGAACGGCTGAAGGGCTTTGATCGTCGCGTCGGTCGGGCCACCGGCCTTAACCATGAGCAGAATGCGGCGGGGTTTTTCGAGCAGTTTGACGAATTCTTCCGGGCTGTGGCCCACTTTGATGTTCTTGCCGGGGTTTTCCGTCAGGAACTCGTCGGCCTTGCTGGTCGTGCGGTTGTAAACCGCGATCGGGAAGCCCTTTTCTTCGATGTTCAGGGCGATGTTTTTCCCCATCACTTCCATACCGACGATGCCGAACGATTGCAGAGCAGCCATGAGATTGCCTCGGGGGTTAGCGTTAGGTCCGGCATTGTGCGGTTTTTGAGCGCTGTTGCTAGTGGCATCGCTTATTCCGGGTGCAATGCCTGCCCGCTTGATCAGCAAAATGGGAATATTTTCACAATATTTTCCCCCATTTTCACATCCAAAACTTTCCGTAGGTTCGTGTCGTACAATAACTTAGAGAAAGATCGGTCGAATGAAGAACCGATTAAGCAGGTGGCCCATGCAGGTCGATAAACATGACAGTTTGATCGTTTTGTCGGGTCGGCGGTGTCGGACGCACCAAGTCGTACCTGCCCGGCATGTCATGGCCACGACCTGGGAGCTAGTAATGGCCCGCACCGTGTTTATTTTTGCTTGTCTGCTGCTTGTCGGCAATTGGATTCATCCGTACATGAGCGGTGCGCTCGAAACGCGCCCCACGAAGGGCGTCACCCCCGCCGCCGCCGCTGCCATGGATACTTCCGCCCAACCCGCCGTCGAATCGCCCCTCGTCGCCTACAAGGGCCGTGAGGGCTACTGGCGTCTGGCCAAGTCGGCTGATGGCGTGTGGTGGTTCGTCTCGCCGGACGGCAAGCGCGAATTCCTCAACACCGTCACCACGGTCCAGCCCTTCCAGATGAGCCGCGACCCGCAAGGCGTCAGCTTTGAAAGCCGTGACTGGGACGGCAGCCTCGGCAAATATGACGGCGATCTGAACGCCTGGGCCACCAAGACCGTCGCCCGCGTGCAAGATGTCGGCTTCAAGGGCTTGGGCGCCTGGTGCCACCCCGTGTTCCACTCCCTGAACGTTCCGATCACCCGGGACCTGAACCTCTGGAAGCACTACGGCACGGGCGACTCGCATCTCTATTCGTCGCACTGGGCGAAGGTCATGGACGGCGTCGTCGCCAAGGCCGTCAGCGATCTGAAAGACAACAAGAGCCTCGTCGGCTACTACACCGACAACGAGCTCGACTGGTCCGATGCCACCATCGGCCCGCGCGTGTATTTCGACGGCCTGCCCGTCGGCGACCCGAACCGCGTTCAGGTCATCAACACCATCAAGTCGCTCTGGCCCACCATTGCCGATTACAACTCGGCCTGGAATGCCAAGCTGACCGACTGGAAACAGCTCGACACGCAGCCAACCCTCAGCCGCGAGCCCGACGCCGCCTACAGCAAGCTGTTCAGCGTGTGGCTGGAAAAGGCCTCGGCCGATTACTTCCGGATCAGCAGCGAGATCATCCGCAAGTATGACCCGAACCACCTGGTCCTGGGCGTTCGCTTCGCCGGCATCGCGCCGAAGGAAGTCGTCCGCGCCAGCCGTGATTACACCGATGCCCAGTCGCTGAACTACTACGTCCCCGACGCACAGCTCGATCCCGAGATGTTCGCGATGATGTACCAGGAGAGCGGCCAGCCAATCATCCTGAGCGAATACGGCTACCACAGCCTGGACGGCCGCAGCGGCAACCGCAACACCTTCGGCTTCCAGTCGCAGGTGCCGGACCAGCAGGCCCGCGCCGAAGCCTATCAGCTGTTCACCAGCCGTCTGGCCCGCGTGCCTTACGTCATTGGCGCCGACTGGTTCCAGTGGAGCGATGAGCCGCCATCGGGCCGCAGCGCTGATGGCGAAGATGTGAACTTCGGCGTCGTCGATATCGACGACAAGCCCTACCAGCAGCTGGCCGACGCCATCCGCCAGACCACGCCGCGGCTCAACCCGCTGCACGCGGTCAGCGCTACGGATAAATCGGCCGACGTGTTCCGCGACGACTTCGCCAAGAAGCCCACCGCCAAGATCACGAAGCTGGAACGCCCGATCGCCATCAACGGCGAACTGAGCGACTGGTCAGACGCGTTCCGCATCAGCGGCCTGCGTCGGACCCAGACCGTCGGCATCGAACGCAGCGACGGCCGCACGCCGAACCTGTACATGGGCTGGCACGAGGAAGGCCTGTACATCGCCGCCGAGGTGTTTGACAGCTACATCGAAACCGCCGGCAGCGACGCCCGCTGGTGGACGCGCGACAACATCGAAATGTGGCTCAGCACCCGTCCGGTGACGGCCGACCAGCAGATGTACAACCAGTTCTGCAGCCAGTTCTTCTTCGTCCCCGAAGTGAACCCGACCGACGGCCGCCTCGGCACGGTTGGCCAGTGGCACCGCCCGGGCGACGCGATCAAGGACAACCTGATCCCGCACCCGAAGATCCAGCAGAGCACCCGCCTCCTGCCGGGCCGGTACGTGGTGGAAATGTTCATCCCCGCTTCGGCCCTGAACGGCTGGGACCCGCTGAACCACCCGGAGATGGCGTTCAACCTCCATATCCGCAACTTCCACCTGAGCAGCGACCACTTCTGGTCGGCCCCGAAGGAATTGGCCACCCAGAACCGCCCCGGCACCTGGGGCACCCTGGTACTGAGCGGCCCGCAGATGGCGATGGGTCAGTAAGCGACGGCCGGAAAAGTTAACTGCCAAGACGCCAAGAGCGCCAAGGAAGAAATCAGAGCCAATGCTCTTCTCTTCCTTGGCGTTCTTGGCGTCTTGGCGGTAACAACTTCTGTATTTCCTGATTCGCTGACCATCACGTGACAGTTTGAAAGCGGTGCATACACTGCTGATGCATGAAGTCCGCGACAGAGATCCTTGGCGAGCAATATCTTGAGATGCGCGGCCGCATCCTGGCACTGGCGGCGGATTTCGATCGCATCGAGCGCTTCGGCGCCGATGCCAAAGCAGACCCACAGCTAAGCGACCTCAAAGACTGCATCCGCGAACTGCTCTCCGACACCCCCGGCCGTGCGGAACGGGTGCAACTTCGTCTGAGTGATCACACCCCGCCGCCATCTCGCTAATCAGGTAAGGACGTTCCGCGATGC
>JAQGHK010000166.1 GCA_028288875.1 Phycisphaerales bacterium
GGCACCGGCAACGCCGAACTGCACCTGGACCGCCGCCTGGTCGATCGCCGCGTTTACCCTGCCATCGACGTCAACGCTTCCGGCACGCGTCGTGAAGAGTTGCTGCTCGCTAAGAAGGAAATGGAACTGGTCTATCGCCTCCGCCGCGTGCTGAGCGATATGAACCCGGTCGAAGGCGTTGAACTGCTCAAGGGCCGTCTCGACAAGGTGCCGAGCAATGCTCAGTTCCTGATGTCGATGAACCTCGACTGATCAGTTTTTGCACACCATCAATGAAAACGGCCCCGGGTAATTCCGGGGCCGTTTTTTATTGGCCCTTGGGCCGCGGCGTGACGCATTGCCAGTGTGTGCTTTGTTAAACGAAATGTCCGTGCGTTGTTCCTGCTCTGCTTCGTCTGGGTTGCCGCGTGCCAATCCCTGATGGGGCCAAAGGTTGCGGACGCGATTCCGCTCTCCCAGCCGACGGCCGAGGCGGTTTCGGTCGATCAGCTCGCCCTCATGCTGCCGCGGCATCCGGTCCGCGTCGGGTTTGATGTCGACGACACCCTGATCTTCTCTGCCCCGGCGTTCACCGCGCTCCAGACGGAATACGACCCGGCCGTGATTCGCCCGAAGGATCTAGATGCGCTCTCCACGGCTCAGTTGAAGCAGTTTCACGCCTTCTGGAATCGCTTGAACAACGAATACGACGACCGCTCCACTCCCAAAGCCATCGGCCAGCGCCTGCTCGACCTGCACCGCGCCCGCGGCGACGACGTGTACGTGATTTCAAAGCGTCAGTCCGCCGAGGGTGGCGTCGATAAATGCACGCCGCGCTACGAGGCGATGTTCCATCAGCCGTTCCAGCACGCCGTCGTGCAGACGCAGTTGAAGGACAAAACGCCGTTCATCCGCGAACTTCACCTGGAGTACTACTACGGCGATTCCGATTCCGACATCGCCTCGGCCATCACCGCCGGCGCTGTGCCCATCCGCGTGATGCGCGGCGGCGACTCCTACGCCAAAGACACCGTCCACAACGGCCAACTCGGCGAGATCGTGCTGAAGGATTCAGACCGATAACGCTTGCCACGCCGGCGCGAAGGCCGCTCCTATCGTCGTAGACGCGTTTGGCTTCGGAATTCAGGCTTTTGGAAAATATCGGGAGAAGTATCGCCGCCGCCGGTTTTGCCGATGAACGGGGTGTGTTGCGCCAACGTTTTGCATTCCTGTCGAAACCCGTTCTGGCCGCGCTCCTCGGGGCGATGGTTGTGGTGATTGCTGTTCCGATGTCGATGCGGATGGCATCGCACGGTCGGCGGGCGCCGGCGGTGAAGCGGCCATCCAGTTTCATTGCGGCCGCTTCTGTCACAGCCGCCGCGCCGACGACATCGCCGTCGTCCGCGCAGGCCTGGCGCGTCATTCACGTGCTGGCCGACGGTTGCCCGTGCTCGGCGGCGGTGGGGCGTTCGCTCGCCAAGCGTGGCCCGATCATTGGTGCAGAAGAAATGGTTGCCATTGAGCCCGTCGACGCCGGCAAAGTGCCGTCCGATCTCGGGCACGATCTGATCGCCGCGGGCTTTAATGTCGCGGCCGCCGTTCCCGCCGACGTGGCGCGCAAACTGGATATCGAAGGCGGCCCCTGGCTCGTGATCGTCGATCCCGCCGGCAACATCGCTTACAGCGGCGGCTATGCCGCGCAGCGCCCGCGCGCCGGTCTCGCCTTGCAGGACGTGGCCATCGTGGACAGCCTTCGCCATCACGAAACCGTCAAAACATTCCCGGCGTACGGCTGCGCGGCTAGCCGCAGGCTGCCGCAGCCCACGCTGGTTTCGATCGACCCCAAATACTGAGTCGGCTGACGCTCGAACCTGCAAAGGCGAGCCTCGACCCGTCTGCCGCACACCGCTGCGGCGCAAGTACAACCCACCGGTACAGAAACGCGCCGCGGCGTCGGTCGCCATTGCCTCAGGGGCTCTCGGATCAATGATGGTCGTATTCCCGCATCGGGGCGGCTATCATTGGTCCGCCCGGATGCCTGCCACCCGAAGAACTATTCCCCCGTCTGCCACCGCGCCGCAGGACATTGCCCTGATGAAGCGCATCGCCGAGCGCGATCCGGCCGCGCTGCGCGAGCTGTACGACCGCCACGCCGGCCTGGTGTACGCCATCGCCCTGAAGATGCTGCGCAGCCGCGAAGAGGCGGACGACCTGGTGACCGACCTGTTCTGGGAGCTCTGGAACAAGGCCGATCGCTACGACTCCACGCGGGCGGCCCCGGTGACCTACATGGTGACGCTGGCCCGCAGCCGCTGCATTGACCGGCTGCGTCGGAGCAATCGCCACAAAACCGCGCCGCTGGACGTCAACACGCAGCAGAAGGCCGACGACGAGCCCACTCCGCTGGAAGGCGCGTTATTGGACGAGAACCGCGGGCTGGTCCGCGAAGCGCTGTCGCGCCTCGACGATAACCAGCGTACGGCCTTGGAAAGCGCGTATTACGACGGTTTGACGCATAGCGAAATCGCCGAAAAGCTGGGAAAACCGCTCGGTACGGTTAAAACGTATATTCGACAAGGGCTCATCCGGTTGCGGGAGAGCTTGCGTAAAACCGATAGAGTGACCACGTGACCCCTGACATCGATCCAGAAATTTTGCTTTTGTATGTCGCCGGCGCGGCGGATGCCGACGAGATCGCCTTCATTGAGGCCAAGCTCTGCTCGGGTTGCCCGACCACGAATGGGGCGTATGTCGAGGCGTTGGCCGTATTCCACGCGATGCCGCTCGGGCTCACGTGCATCGATCCGCCGGCCAGCGTGCGGCATGCGATCCTAGGTCGGGTCACGGTTGATTGCTCCAAGATCAATTCAGCGGGCGGTTTGGCGGGCGATTCGCAGAGCTACGCCACGCGTTTCCGCTGGCCGGTGTATGTCTCCAGCGGCCTGGCTGCTTGCCTGGCGGTGGGGCTGACGATCTCCGTTTGGAACAATCGCCAACTTGAATCGCGCAATGCCGAGCTCGCCATCGATAGCCAGCAGTTGTCGGAGCGCGTCTCGCAGATGAGCGCCACGCTCACGACGGGTCGTCAGGTGCTCAGTTCGCCGCACGTCAGCCTCGCTCGCATGAAGACGATGGCCGACGCCGGCAAGCCCGATAAAACCTTCGGCCGGGTGCTGTTCTGCCCGGTCACCCGGCAGTATCAGGTCACGGTTTACGGCCTGGCTCCACTGCCGCCGAACAAGGCGTACGAACTCTGGCTGATCACCCCCGATGGCCGCAAAGTGCCCGCCGGTACTTTCGTGGTAAACACGGATGGCACCGCCACGGTCACGGCCCACGCGTCCGAACCAGTGGACGTCGCCGCCAATGCCGCCATCACCGATGAGCCCGCCGCCGGGTCCGCCCAGCCGACGGGTTCCATCCAGTTGATCGCAGCCCTGCAACCCGCCGGCAACTAGCTTATCGGTAGCGGTCCTCTTCGTAGGGGCGACAGACAGGTCGCCCGCCAGTCGCAAGTAATGTCATGGGCGATATGTTTGTCGCCCCTACAGGAAATGACGATTGCCTGTGCCCTCGGATTGTCTATCGCTCCCTTAACCTGACCACCGCGCGTGCCGATGTAATAGGTACCGGGTGGAGTGTGGTCATGAGCGACGCAGTGACGTATCTGCTACAGGCGATCGAACGCTACGCCAAAGCCGTTCTCACGGTCGTGAGCAACAGTGCGCCGCGCCTCACGCGTTCCCGATTATTGGCCGTCGACGGTAAGAGCCTCTGGATCGGACTTCCCACCGACCAGGCCGACACCATCGACGGCATGATTCACCGCCAGGCCGAAGCGCGGGTGAACTTCCGCCTTCAGCAGACGAATGTCGAGTTCCACGCCCGCGTGCTGGAACGCCGGCAGGCCTACCAGCTCAACACCACCACCACCTGCGAGGCCGTCCGCCTGGCATGGCCGACGAACATCGCGATCGTCCAGCGGCGCAACTCCTACCGCGTCGGCGTGGCCAGCCCGGTGGAAGTGCGGCTGAAGTTCTGGCGCATCGATAAAGAAGCCAATCTGACGGCCATTCCGCCGGCCGGCAGCGACATCAATATCGACGTCCGCGATTTCTCCGAAAGCGGCGTCGGCGGCGTCTGGAAACGCCGCGCCGGCGAAGACCCCATCCTGCAAAGCGACCAGCGCCTCCGCGTCGACGTCATTACCCCCACGGGCACGATCACGGTCGACGCCTTCGTCCGCTTCCTCGCCGGCCTCCCCGAACCCGAATTCCGCCGCATCGGCGTGCAATTCATGTTCAACCGCACGAATCTCGCGGATCGAACGAAAATGAGCACGCTGGGGCGACTGGTGGGCGATTTGCAGCGGGCGGAACTGAAACGGCTGCGGATAGCGCGCTGACGCGAATGCCGGGA
>JAQGHK010000181.1 GCA_028288875.1 Phycisphaerales bacterium
TCACCAGATCGGCCTTGGGCGTTTCGCGGCGAAGGTACGCCTTGCTCCGCGGCGCCCGGTCGTACGGCCGGCTAATGCCCTGGGCGACGCGGAGAATGGATTCGGTGCGATCGATCGCCCGAATGGCCACAGCCGCGGCGGCCGACGTGCAGTTTCACGCCGACGCTGCGTAACCGCCGCGCCAGGAACTTCCCCGTTTGCTCGCCCGCCAGCTTCGGCCAGACCGTTTCGTGCGACTGGACCAGATCGACGTGCATGCCGACGCGCGCCAGCGACGCAGCGACTTCCACGCCCAGCAGGCCCGCGCCAATGACGCACGCGCGGTTATGCCCCGCCGTCCGGCTGATCTCGATGGCATGGTGCAAGCGATCCGCGTCGGCAATCGTCTTCAGATAAAAGGTGTTCGGCAGCGTCCCGCCCGGCAGGCCCAACGGCCGGGGCGTGTTGCCGACGGCCAGCAGTAGGCGGTCGAAAAACATCTCGCTGCCGTCATCCAGATGCGCGACCGACCGCGCGACATCGATCTGCGTCATCCGCCGGCCGGTGCGGAGCGACACGCCGTTCTGCGCAAACCACGTCGGCGATTGATTCACCAGATCGGCCTTGGGCGTTTCGCGGCGAAGGTACGCCTTGCTCAGCGGCGCCCGGTCGTACGGCCGGCTAATTTCCTGGGCGACGAGGAGAATGGATTCGGTGCGATCGATCGCCCGAATGGCCTCAGCCGCGGCGGCCGACGCGATTCCGCCGCCGGCCAGCAGATACTTCACGTGCGTGCGTTCCATACGGTCTCCGGACCTGCGCGGACGCCGACTACGGAAAAGCTCCCGCGGATGGGCTCGCGGAGGCCGGCGTCAGGTTGGTCGAATGAAAGAGCGAAGCGAGAACGTCTGTGCGCTTACAGAATACCAAAGCAATCTGAACGTGCGAAAAAATCTTGTTTTCAATTTGTCGCGGTGTGGATCAGTCGCGAAAAGAGGATGAATCCGCGTGGCGCTTCAACCGATCTCTCAACGCCTCCACCGCATCCCTGTGGTACATTCATCCGCATCAACGGATGAACAGATGCCATCTGCCGACGCCGCCGCCATCCTCGTCGCCCGCCTCTCGGCCTTGGCCGACCCGACGCGGCTGCGCATTCTTCACCTGCTGCACGACGAAGAACTGGCCGTCAGTGACTTGGCCGATGTCGTTCAGCTTCCCCAATCGACGGTCAGCCGGCATCTGAAGCAGCTCATCGACCAAGGCTGGCTCGTCAGCCGGCGCGAAGGCACCAGCCATCAATATAAGATGATCGAGGCCGAGCTGGCCGACGGGGCCCGGCAGCTCTGGACCGTCGCCCGGCAGCAGACGGCTGACCAGCCGGGCGTGGCGCAGGACCGCTCACGCCTCGCCGCCGTCCGCGCCGCCCGGCAGGCCAAGCAGCGCGATTCCCGCCCCTATTTTGCCGGCGTGGCGGCGGACTGGGACCGCCTGCGGGACGAGCTCTTCGGCACCCGCTTCACCGCCGACGCGCTGCTGGCCCTGCTCGATCCCGGCCTGACCATCGTCGACCTCGGCTGCGGCACCGGGGCTACGCTGCATCGCCTCGCCCCGCACATCGCCAAGCTCATCGGCATCGACAACAGCGAAGCCATGCTCGCCGCCGCCGCCGGCCGGTTGGGGCCGTTGGATAACGTGGTGCTGCTGCCGGGTGATCTGTCGGCCCTGCCGCTGGCGGACGCTTCGGCCGATGTGGCGCTGATGATCCTGTCGTTGTCCTACCTGCCCGACCCGGCCGCCGCATTGAAGGAGGCCCGCCGCATCCTTCGCCCGGGCGGCCGGCTGCTGGTCGTCGATGTGCTCGCCCACGACCGCGACGACTTTCGCCGCCTCACCGGCCAGACCCGCCTCGGCTACGAGCCCGCCGCCGTCGCCCAGCAACTGACGGCCGCCGGTTTCGCATCCAGCCCGCCGACGCCGCTCCCACCCGAGCCCGCCGCCAAGGGCCCGAGCCTGTTCTGCCTAGTCGCTCTGGCGAAGTAAACGCCGCCGGCGTCAACTCCGCTTCGCATCCCGAGCGGCCGCCAATTCATACGCCTCGGCCAACATCGGCTGGACGGATTCAAACGTCGACTCGCTCGGATTCACCACGCACACCCACGCCATCGCCGCGTAGACCGGGTGCGGCATGATGCGATCGATTGCCGCAAAGTCATGGCCCATCGCCGCGCCGCTGCCCGGCTTGCCGTCGCCCAGCGTCTTGGGCGGATAGCCAAACATCGCGGCATACGTCTCACGCGACACGCCGACGTTCAGCCGATACGCGCCCTCGCGTGACAGGTCCGACGCCTGATCATGGGCGTCGGTTGCAACGATCGTGGCAAACGGCATTTTCTGATCGTCGCCGCTGAAGAAAAACCAATCCACGCCAGCCTGAACGTGCGTCGACTTCGGGAAGGTGGCGGCGATGTACTGAATAATCGTGGCCGGTTCCATGGCCAATAGTTTATTCAGTTCGAGGGATTCCGGAACGACGCAGGCTGCAGGTGATCCACTCAATTGTTAATGCCGAGCACGCCGCTGCGGATCATGAGGTAGCCGAGGGCGAGAATGAATCCGCTCGCGCCGAGGATCTTCCCGAGCACCGCGAACCACGCCTGGTCGTAAATGTTTCCCCAGAAATAGTGGCAATGCACGAACACCGCCGCCGCGATCCCTGCAATGCCAAGCGCCGCCGCATTGCGGCCGGTCAATTGCATTGAAGCACGTCCCATCATGATGATATGCCGCGTGATGACGCCGTAGAGCCCATAGCCCGCCATGGCCATCGGCAAGGCGATGCCGAGGCACCATTTGTAG
>JAQGHK010000214.1 GCA_028288875.1 Phycisphaerales bacterium
AGCCGGATGCGCTGGGCCTCGCCACCGGACAGCGTGCCGGTTTTGCGATCGAGCGACAGATACTGCAGGCCGACGTCGTACATGAAGCCGAGGCGGGAGACGACTTCGCGCAAAATCGGCTCGGCGATGGACGTGCCTTCCTTATTGAGCTTCAGGTTCTCGAAAAAGTGCTTGGCGTTGGCGACGGTCATCGTCGACAGATCATTGATCGAATAGCCGGGCAGCAATACGGCGTCCTGCTGCTTTTTCTTTTTCGTCTTAGCCGGAATGTCCGACTCGGGCATGTCGATGATGCCTTCGCCGCACGCCAGTCGAACCGCCAGCGCGCCGGGCTGAAGGCGTTGGCCGTGGCAGGTTTTGCAGGGGGCTTCGCTTTGATAGCTGTTGAGCTTCTGCTGAACCCAATCGCTTTCGGTGTTGTCGAAGCGACGTTGCAGGTTCGGGATGACGCCTTCGAAGTAGGTGCCGGTGCCGGCATCGCCCTTCGCGTCCGTGCCGTACATCAGGATCAGCCGCGTGGCCGGATCCATCTCGGCGATGGGCGCGGAATAGCTGCCGCCGAAGTCACGGCAGAACTGGCGCAGCACGCGGGCGTAGTAGATGTTCATCCGCTTGCCGTGCTTACGCCAGGCCTCGATCGCTCCCAGTTCCAGCGAAGTCGATTCATCGGGGATGATCAAGTCGGCATCAAACTCCAGCGTCGTGCCGAGGCCATGGCAATCCGGGCATGCGCCGTGCGGGCTATTAAAGCTGAACAGCCGCGGCTCCAGCTCCGGCAGTGAAACGTGCGGATGCTCCGGGCAGGCGAAGCGTTCGCTGAACACGTTGTCGACCCACTCGCCCTTCTCATCGATGGCGGCGATCACGAGGCCCTGCGAAAGCTTCAGCGACGTTTCCACAGAGTCGGCCAGGCGGCTGCGGATATCGGGCTTGAGGACGATACGGTCGACGACCACTTCGATGTCGTGCCGTTTGTTCTTTTCCAGCTTGAACCCGCCGGTGGCGGCTTTGGTGGTGTTCAGATCGATAATCTCGCCATCGACGCGCACGCGGACGAAGCCTTGCTTCACAACGCTGGTGAAGATTTCCTTGTGCTCGCCCTTCTGGCCGCGAATCATCGGGGCCAGGATCATCACCTTGGTGCCCTCGGGCTTTTTCATCACGCTGTCGGTGATCTGCGTTGGCGACTGGCTGGAAATCACCCGGCCGCACTCCCAGCAGTGCGGGGTGCCGGCGCGGGCGAAGAGGACGCGGAGGTAATCGTAAATTTCCGTTGTGGTCGCGACGGTCGACCGGGGGTTGCTGCTGGCGTGACGCTGCTCGATGGCGATCGTCGGGGGCAGGCCTTCAATGTCGTCCAGATCGGGCTTTTGGAGCTGGTCTAGAAACTGCCGCGCGTACGCCGACAGGCTTTCCATGTACTTGCGCTGGCCCTCGGCGAAGATCGTGTCGAACGCCAAGGTCGATTTACCACTGCCGCTTAGGCCGGTGACGACCACGAGCTTGTCGCGCGGCACGTCAACGTTGAGGTTCTCAGGTTGTGCTCGCGCGCGCCACGGATACGGATTTTGGTGTTGTCGTTGGCCATTATCAGACCCTAACTTTACAGGAACACGCGCCAAAAATCGACGCGGGAACGATAGGTTAGGCGCAGCGCATTGGCCGAAGCGCTAAATGAATCAGACAGTAAGGGAGAATCAGGCTGGAACGGGCACAGCGACCAACCGGCCGCGACGCTGCAAGATCAGCGCGTGGGCGGTCATGCAAAGGGCCAAATAGGGCGCGAGCATGGCAAAACCGTGCTGGCCAGCGATAAAGGCGAAGGGCAGAAACTTCAGATGCTTCACGACAGGCACAGTTTAGCCTGCCGCGATCACCCGGGCCCGATAAACCGCATTTCATCAACAGCTTTCGGCCATTCTGGCTGACAAGCTGGGCAGACGCGCCGGAATGCGCCTGTCACCCGATGTCCGCCACGTCTGACACGCGCTGGCACCGCGTCCGATAACCTATCCTTCAATCACCGTCTTCTCGATCGGATCGACCTGCAGCCCTGCGACGCGGCAATATTCGACTGCACCACGCACCTGCTCAGCCTCCCCCTCCAGCAGTACGGCCATGATGCCGATCTCGTCCTGCACGCTCGCTTGGCGAATGTCGAACACCACCTCCGGGAACTTGCGGCTCATCTCCCAGATGACCGGACGCTGTACCTGAGTCTTGGTCGGAAACGTAAACCAGAATTTGCGGCTGATTTTTGCCATGATGGACCCTCGGTTCAACCTCCGGCGATCGCGGCGACGATGCTGACTTCGTCGCCTTCCTTCACGGGCGTATCTAAGTTCTGCAGGAAGCGGATGTCTTCCTGGTTCACGAAGATATTGACGAAGCGGTTCAGCGTGCCGGTTTGGCCTTTGAAAAGGCGGGCTTCGATGCCGGGGCCTTTGGCTTGGAGGTCGGTCAGCAGTTGGCCAACGGTGGCGCCGTTGCCTTCGATGACGGCGGCGTTGTTGGTGAACTGACGGAGCGGCGCGGGGATCATGATTTTGACGGGCATGGTGTTCTCTTCGTAGGGGCGACATCTATGTCGCCCGGGTCATCAATACGCGGTCGGCGGGCGACATATATGTCGCCCCTACATCAGACGGTCGCTAATTCAGGCTCGGATTTCGTTTCGCCGAGCCGATCGATTATCGCATCGAACTCGTTCAGCTTCGCGTTGATCACTTCCGGATACGGCAATGCATCCTGCACGGTTTCCAGCGTCTTCAGGCCGTTGCCGGTGATGCAGATGCAGATGCTTTCGTCCTTCGGAATGCGGCCCTGCTGGATCAGCTTGATCGCGACGGCCAGCGTCGTGCCGCCGGCGGGTTCGGTCCAGATGCCTTCGGTTTTGCCGAGCAGGCGGATGGCGTCGACGATCTCGGCGTCGGTGGCGCTTTCGCCCCAGCCGCCGCTGTCTTTGATGACGTTGTACACGTAGTAACCGTCCGCCGGGTTGCCGATGGCGATGCTCTTGGCAATCGTGTTCGGCTTCTGCGGCTCAATGATGTCGCTGCCCTTGTGAATGGCAGTCACGACTGGGTTACAACCGGCCGCTTGGGCGGAATACATCTTCGGCTTGTTGTCCTCAACGAGACCGAGCTCGATGAACTCCTGATAGCCCTTGTAGATCTTCGGCAGGATCGTGCCGCCGGCCGTAGGTGAGATCGTGTGCTGCGGCAGTTTCCAGCCGAGCTGCTCGGCGATTTCAAAGCCGAAGGTTTTCGCGCCTTCGGTGTAATACGGCCGCAGGTTCACGTTAACGATGGCCCAGCCGTACTTGTCCGCAATCTCGGTGCACAGGCGATTGACGTCGTCGTAGTTCCCTTTGATGCGGACCATCGTCGGCCCGAAGATCAGGCTGCCGAGCACTTTGCCCTGCTCCAGATCGTGCGGAATCATGACAAAGCATTTGACGCCAGCCGTGACGGCGTGAGCGGCTGTGCTGTTGGCGAGATTGCCGGTCGAAGCGCAGCCAACGGTATCAAAGCCGAATTCAACGGCCTTGCTGATGCTGACGCTGACGACGCGCTCTTTGTAGCTGTACGTCGGGTAGTTGCAGCTGTCGTCCTTGATCCAGATCTCACGACAGCCGAGCAGCTTTTCCAGATTCGGGGCGCGGCGAAGCGGCGTCATCCCAGAATTAAAACCGGTGCGAGGGACGTCGACCGGCAGCAGGTCCTTATACCGCCACAGCGAATGCGGGCCGGCCGCGATGCTTTCGCGGGTGACCTTGCCCTTCATGGCCTCGTAGTCGTACTCGACCTCGTACGGGCCGAAACACTGTTCGCACACGTGCACCGGCGTCGCAGGGACGCGGTGGCCACACTCTTTACACTTCAGGCCTTTGACGTAAGTCATGATGATCCAAAACAAAAAGCCGCTTCTCATCTTTCGATAAGAAGCGGCCAGTTAGATCACGTGAGATCGCCTGCGCCGTCTTCTTATCTCTCCCACGACTGGCAACACTGCCAAACCGCGGGCGGGAGTTAGCACCTAAATTGCCGTGAGGCGATCCGGTTGCTGTGGCGTCAAAGGGCCCAAACCCTCAACCACTCTGGATAAGAACACTGATTAAATTGTCGACCGGGCAGTTTAGACCCGCCAGCCGGGTTGTCAAGTTGTCGTCGACGTGGTGGGCGACTGGCTGGCCGCGGCGGCTGCCGCCGCGGCCTCTTCGGCCTGAGCGATTGCCGTTGCCCCGCTGCTGCCACGGACGGACACCAGCGAGGTGGCCGTACCCACGCCATAACCCTTCATCGGATTGTGCCAGATGATGCGCCCGCTGAGCGGGTCCAGGCAATACAGATAGCCGTTGGTGGAAACGATCAGGCGGTCGCCGTCGAGGAGGAAGGTGACGTAGCCGCGCCGCATTTCATTGTTCGACCAGACGATGTTCCCGGTCTCGCGGTGCAGGGCCGCCGCGTAACCATTCAGGCCGACAAAGATCAGGTCGTCGATTGTCATATTCAAGCCCCGTTGACCGGCAAGCCGCAGCGGCTGCAGAACTGTCCGCCGACGCGGCGGGGTTCGCCGCATTGCGAACAGTGGATGAGCGAACCTCCTTTTACCGCGACGGTCGCCGGCGTATCAGGCCGCGTCTGCGTCTGACGTCCATCAGCGACGCTCAAGGGATTGACCGGGCCTGTATTCACGGCGCCCGCCGCAACGCCAACAATCCCGCCGATCACGAAGAGAACGCCAAACAGCGGGAAGATGATACGCACCCAGGGAAAGGGCGCGTTCGACG
>JAQGHK010000306.1 GCA_028288875.1 Phycisphaerales bacterium
ACGGCCGTCGGCACGATTGCGGCGCTCTGAATGTAAGTCCCCGCGCTGTCGTCCAGCGTCAGGTTGTAGCCGGTGCCTTGGCCGTTGCCGCCGCCGAGATTCGTGAACAGCGGAATCCGCAGGCCGGACGGCGAGATCAGGGTCAAACCCAGATCGCTGGCGGACGTGTGCGAAATGTCGAGCGTCACCACCACCTTGGTCACACGCCCGGCCAGGCCGCTGACCACGGCATTTGACGTCACGCGCGATGGATTGCCATTCGGCGTGCCGCCATCGGCGATGGCCTTGGGCACATCGCTGGAAACAGTGGTCGAACTGCCCGTGCTGGTCGTGCCCGAGATGTTGTCGTCGATGAACACGGTTTGGCCCGAGAGGCCGACGTCGGCGCCGTTCTTCGCGCCATTGTTGTTGTAATCGCGGAACACGTTCCCGCTGAGGCTGGCCCCGGCGACGCTGCGCAGCGCCGCCTCCGCCTGGATCAGGCCAAAACCGCTATCGAAGTCGTACCCGGCCGCCTTCATGTCGATGGCGGTCGACGTGAGCGCACTGCGGATCAGCGACGGCGTGAGCGTCGGCTTGGCCTGCAGCAACAGCGCGGCAACGGCGGCCGCGTGCGGGGCGGCCGCGCTGGTGCCGAAGAAGTGCTGCTGACCGTCGTTACCGCCCCCCCCGAAGAACGTGGTGGCCGTGCCGTCGACGGCGGTGATCGCCGGCTGCTGGCGAACGTCTGGCGTAGCCAGGCGAACACCCGACGGGCTGAACAGAATCGGCGTGCCGCCGGCCGAGCTGAAGCTTTCCAGTACCGGCGGTGAGACCTTGAACGCCGGCGTCTGCGTGTAGTTCGCCGCGCCGACACCAATAGCGTTGGTCGCTTGGTTATGGCCGAACGACGCGCCAGTGTTGGTCAGGTAGTTCGTCACCGTGCCGCCCGACAGGCTGATGTATTTCATCGCGCCTGGCGTCGAGCCGGCGAGCCGTGACAGCGTCAGATAAAACGTGTTCGATACGCCGGTGTTGTTGGTGTACGACAGGATCTGAATCGGATCGCCGCCGATGCGGCTCGTCGTCGCGCTGCTGAGCACGGCGGTTTTTCCGGGGTTGACGATATACGCGCCCATCGTGCTGGCGCTGCCCGCCCCGCCGGCCGACGCGTACGGCTGGTCCCACTGGTAAGTGATCGCGAAGCTCGCGCCCGCGGCGATGGTGATCGGCTGATAGAAATCGGTTGCCGCACCCGGATCAAAGTCGTGATACACGCCGGCCGCCGCGCTGATCGCCGGCAACGTGGTGGTTACGGCGTTGAATCCCGATTCGTACGCTTGCCGCGCGCTATTGCCGGCCGACGAGAAGTAAGACGCGCCGTACGTCGTGGCGACGTTGTTCGCCGCCTGCGCGACGATGCCTTCCTGGTAGATCGGTTCGTCGAAATAGCCGACGTCGTCGACAATCACCTTCGCCCCGCCGCCGCCACTGGCCGTCGGCTGGGCGAGTTTAACGATGCCCGCGGCGAAATCCGCTTCGCTGGCAAACGCCGTGTAGAACGCGATGCCCGCACCCGGCGCGACGTCATGCACGATCTCCGCCATCGCGCGGCCTTCATCCGTGCCGGCCGTCGGGTCTTCCTTTAACACGTTGACGCCGGCCGCCGGCAGATCGCCGCTGGCCACGCCCGCTGCCGCGCCGCCTAGGCTGTTGAAGCTATCGGACAAAACGCCGACGGTCACGCCCGTGCCATCGACGCCGAATTTCTTCGATCCGCTCTCGGCGGTGATCGCCGCGGTGCCCTGGTCGTCAATCTTGCCGGCCGCGGTGAACGGCAGGTACGCCGGCGTGGCGAAGTTCAGGTTGGACAAGGTGTCCAATTGTGCCAGCGCGGAGATCGGCACCGCGGCCGAAACGATCCGGCCGTAGGTGGCGGAAACTGTCGCGCCGATGCCCTTCAGTTGGGTCGCCAGCGCGGCCGCGCCGTTCCCTTTGGCGACCGTTTTCACGTACACGGTGTTCTGCGCCGTGGTGCGGATCAGCGATGAGTTCGGCTGCTTCGCGCCGAAGTGGTATCGCGCCGTCGATTTCACGCCCTTGGCGACGGTGACGGCCGGCGGATGGGCGGCAAAGTCAGTCGCCAGGTACGAAAGCTCTGAGCCGATCTTCGCCCCCACGGCCGCCATCAGCCGGCGGCGTTCCAAGGCCTCCAAAAAAAGCGGTTCCACGGCGGCGCGGACGGCTGGCTGACGGCGTACCGACTTCGGCTGATCCTGATCCTCGGACATACAACTTGCTCCCGGACGAACATCTGCAATGCGTGCGCAGCATAAAACTGCCCGACTTCACACTTTAAAGTGAACGACAACGGCCTCAAAGGAAAATGAATGGTGATTGAGATCTTATTGGGGCAAACGCCGCGCTCGTGCGTCGTTCGCCTGCATAATCCGATCCAACGGCGCGACCGCGACCGGCTTATTGCGGCAATTCGCCGCATTTAATGGCCGACAGCCGACCGTCATGGCGGTAAAATGAGCGCTGTGACTCGCTCGCGGACCAAGCTCGGCTGCCCCATCCCTCTTGCCAACCGGTTGAATTGGCCTAACTCGCACGGCGGTCTGGGCAAGCTCCGTACAGCCGCGGCACGTCAAAAATCGCCGCAACTGATGGCCGCAGCGAGACATGACGCGCGCTGCGCATTTGTAAATATTCGGAGCAAGATCGGCGCTCTTTTTTCGACTTATGGCCGATCCGGTATTGGGAACGTGCATGAGGTTGCTCGCCGTGTCCTAAACGGTTACATTGTGCGACTCGCAATTTCGCAAGAGGTGTTTGATGTCGATGGATCCAAGCTTGAAGAGTGCCAGTTCGCTGGTTCGCCACCGCAATGTACTGACCCGTGGCGAACGCCTCGACCGCTTGGCCAGCCAAGGCAAGTGGGACGACAGCAAAGGCGTCTTCCACCTTCCGAAGGTCGGCAACCGCAAGCTGATCGTCGGCGGCAAGCCCGCCAAGGCCGAGGGCGAAGAAGCCGTCGCTCCGGGTGGCAAGGCTGCTGCGGGCAAAGCCGCGGGTGGCAAAGCCGCGGGTGGCAAGGCCGCTGCTGGCAAAGCTGTTGCGGGCAAGGCTGCCCCGGCCGCCAAGGCTGCCGCTGGCAAGGCTGCCCCGGCCGCCAAGGGCGCTGGGAAGAAGTAATCCGCCCGCCGCAAGGCGAGCCAAGACTGATTATGACCGGCCGTCCGACCGCCCCCGCGATCGGACGGCCGCATCTGTTTGGACATCAGCTAGCAGCGACCGGCTGGCGGCTAGCAGCGAGTGTTCTGCTCACCTGTTTCCTCACTTTT
>JAQGHK010000321.1 GCA_028288875.1 Phycisphaerales bacterium
GCGCAAGCGACTCCTCGACCCCCCGGGCGACGACCTCTAATCCCCTCTCCTGGTATGGCCGGGAGAGGGCTTCCGACGGAATCCTCAACTCGTCCAAGTTGATCGCGACGTTCCGACATCTCAAACATCCTCCGCTCCACCAAACCCGCAAACCAACGGCCCAAAACAGAACATACGACCGCATTTTCCACCCTGAACAATACCTCGGCCATACCGATTTGTCGGCCAAAAAACAGGCAATTTTTAGAATTTATGACCGACCAACATCGCCGGCCGATTGGTCGTAATCGCCTTGGCCCCGCGCCGGGCCAGCGTCCTCGCGAGCTCGAGATCGTCCACCGTCCACGCACTCCAACTCAACCCGTTTTCATCCAGGCGGCGCAGCAATGTTTCCGTCATCGCCTCCGGCCTCGCGGCAAATCCAACGCCCTCGGCGCGGCATGCCTTAAGCGTCGAAAGAATCGTCGCCGCCGTCGGCAGCATCCGCCCGGCGTTCATCTTCGCCCGGCGAAAATCCGTCAGCCAGTTCGCTTCGATCTTCGGCATTGCCAACTTGCAGGCGAGGACCGTGAGCGCATTGAAACTGATGAGCGTCACCCGCGACGCCGGCACCGGCCCGTCTCGCAGCACCGCCTGCACGAACGACACAATCTCCGGCCCCGTTTTTAGCTCGATAAAGATCCGCCGCCCGCGCGGCACGACTGCCAGCACCTCGGCCAATGTCGGTAATCGCTCGCCGGCGAAGCGCGGCGACTTCCATCGGCCGACATCGACGCGGCAAAGCGGCTTCAGCGACGTCGTAGCAATCGTCAGATCACGATCGCCGCACCGCTTCGTCGTCGCATCATGACTGCAAACGACTTGGCCATCCGCAGTCAGATGAAAATCGCCTTCGATCGCATCCGCCCCCTGCTCGAATGCCAATTTGAATGCGGCCAAAGTGTTCTCCGGCGCGTCGAACGATGCGCCACGGTGAGCAACAATCAGCGGTCGCGTTGAGGCCATCGGCAGACTGTAAGCGGCCGCCAATCCGGGTGCCACGGTTGGGGCTGCTTCCTCCGTGCGGCGATCCTCATCAGGCATTCTCTGTGTCGACTTCGACGTGCGGTGATAAGATGCGGCCATGAAGTACCGCACCGCGCAGGCGCTCCTGTTGACCATGATTGTCGTCCCGCTCGTCCAGGCCCAGGTCGACCGCGGCCGATCGATCAAAACGCCGACGGGCGATACCGCCGGCGTGCAACGCGTGTCGTGCGTAGTGCAGCTGGATTTCGACACCAATCGCGGCTCGCGCAACTTTGACGTGCAGACCCTCAACGCTCTCCTCACCAGCACTGCGCTGCTGGACCCGGCGGCGAAGGCCGGCCTGAACCTGTCGCCGGCGGAATGGCCGAAGGTCGCGCAGGTGGAACTACTGCCGGCCGGGCAATATGCGGTGCGGCTGGGCGTCACGGTGACGGACGACGGCAAGGTCGCGCCGACCGCGGCGCAGTCCTTCCTCGATGCGCTCATCGCCAGTGCGAAAAAGGCCGTAGATCAGGCGGGAAACCGAAACGACAAGGCGGCCACCCGCCGCATGGCCGCGCTGCAGGTCGATGTCGACGCGGCCCAGAAGCGATATGACGCGGCCAGCGCCGCCCTGGCGGCTTCGCCGCGCAATTTCCAGTTCAACAACTTCCCCGACGTGGACCCACGATATATCGCCCGCAACGCGGCGGCCGAGCGTGCGAGCGTCCAGCTGAATCTCGCCGGCCAGCGGGCGCGGCTGCAGGTGCTCGATCAGGAGTTGAACGATCTCAGCCCGCCCGCTCGACGCGCGACGACCGCGCCTTCAATCGACAACGGGCCGTCCGTCACTCAGCAGACGGCGTATGAGCGTTTCAACGCCGAGCGCATTTCGACGCGGCTCAATATCGCCGAATCCGAAGCGCGGCTCCGCCTGCTGGCTGAGCGCGTCGCCACCACCGCCCCGGCCACCTCGCCCACGCCACCGGATTATGACCGGCTCAATATGGACCTGAACAACGCGCGCAACGCCCTGCAGCAGTCGCAGAATTTGCTGGAGCAGGCGCGTCGCGAGAGCCAGAACACGTCCGGCACCGTTCGGCTGATCGCGCTCGACGGCAAGCCAAACGACGACCAGTGAGTGTGAATGAGCGCCTGCGGCGCATGAAACCCGTCACGGACTTGGATCAGGGATAGGAGGCCGCCTTGCACCGCGCCGCTTGTATAACCGCTGGGCTCTGCCTGCTTTGGGCCGCGCCATTGTTCGCGCAAGTCGCGGCCACGCGGCCGTCGGCGATGGCGGACATGCCGATTCCGTCCGCGGCGATCGATCCGCACATCGCCGTCCTCACGGACGACGGCCAACTCGTTCAGGTGCTGCGCAATTTCAAAACCGCTGACCGGCCCACCGATGCCTTGGCCGTATGCACGCAAGCCGGCAAACAACTTCGCGAATGGCCGGTTCAGCTGTTGATCCGCGATCTGGCACCCGCCGGTCCGGGGCGCGTGCTGCTCTGGGGCCGGCTGATCCGCCCGCCGGGCCAAAACCGGCAGCAGCCCATCTCGGCGCAGCTCTGGGACCTGAAGACGCAAACAGTACTGAAGCAATTTGAGGTTGCCGGCGGCGCCGAGATCAGCTGCGCCGCCATCTCGGGCGACGGATCCCGCGTGTTGATCGCGCAGCAGGACGGCACACTTCATCTGTTCGATGCGGACCGCGGGCGGGAGCTGCGAGCGATCCAGACGCAGCACCCGACTGGCCCGATCGCCCTGTCGCGGGACGGCCGACGGGCTGTGATCGGCGGCGGCGATCGGGACGAAGGCGTGTACGTCTGGGACCTGATCCGCGACCGAGAAATCGCCCACGGCGTCGGCCATCACGCGGCGGTGAGCAGCGTCGCATTTTCGAAAGACGAGCAAACGATTCTGACGTCCTCGCTCGACGGCAGCACGCGGCTGTGGGACGCGGCGACTGGAAAAGAAGTCGCCACGCTCCGCCCGTCCGGCGTGCCGGTAGTAAGAGCCGTGTTTTCGCTGGACGAGCGCCGCGTGCTCACCACACTCGGCAATCGCTCGCTCGACGGGCCCGACACCGTTATCAAGCCCGGCAACCAACTCCGGCTCTGGAACGTCGCCGACGCCCGGCTGGTGATGCGCTACGACACGGCCGATTCTGAAGTCGGGGCCGCGGGGTTCAGTGCGGACGGCAGGCAGATCATCGCGTCGATCGGCGGCGAGATCTGGACCTGGGGCGGCGCGGCCGATGCCCCAAGTGAGCCTCCGGCCATCGTGCTCGCCGCGACGAGACCCTCCGCGGCCGCGACGCGGCCGGCGTCTCAACCCAACAGCAGCGGTCCCTTCGTCACTGAGCAGGCCGATCCGGCGGCGGCGCCGGCGCGGAGTGCGACGTTTCTTGGCGGCGACGTGGCCGGTGACGCTGAAACAGTGGCCGTTCATTGCGTCGGCTTCCTGCCCAACGGTCAGGCGTATGCCGTCCGACCGAATCGCACGGTGGAAGTGTGGGACCTGGCGCGGCAGGCCCGCGTGGCCCGGCACCTGCCGGCGGCAGGCGAGAACCTTCCGCCGGTGTCGGGCTTGTCGGCGGACGGCCGATTAGTCATCAGCGGCGGCCAGCCGGGACGCGGGCAACTGACGCTGTGGGACCGCGTCAGCGGATTAACGGCGCTCGACATCGCTCCCAACGGCCAGGCGACGCTCGCGACTGCCGTCTCGCCCGACGGCAAGCTGGCGGCCGTCGCTCGCTGGCTAGTCAATGAGCATGGCAACGCGATCGCGGGCGCGGCCCGGCCCATCGGCACGCTCACCACCTTCTATCGCACCAATGACGGCGGCTCCGTGGCAGGCACGATCAAGTCGCCCAACGATATGGCTCAATCGCTGGGCTTCACGCCGGACGGTAATCGCCTGGTGGTGACCGGGAAGGATGTGCGGGCCATCGTGCAGGAGTTTGATCTCGACACCGGCCGCCGCGCGGCGACGTACGCGATTAACGCGACGGATCAATTGTCTGGCTTCGTCTACGCGACCAATGGCGAGCGCCTGGCCGGCTTGTCGGCCCGCACGGCCTATGTGTGGGAAACGCGGACCAGTCGCCGCCTGCTGCGATTGATGTTCACGTCGACTCTGACCGCCATCACCATCTCCCCGGACGGCAAGCGGCTGATCACCGGCGGCGCGGATTCCAATGTGCGGATTTATGACATCGACGCGAAGGTGAATGTCGGCCGGTTCGATGAACCACGAGGGCCGATTGAATCGCTGGCGGTCAGCCCGGACGGGAAATGGGTGGTCGCCGCGTCGGGAGAGAAAGGCTTCTGGTCGTTCAAGCTGCCGTGAACGGCGGTCATCCATCGTGAATATCGCCGAATACAATAAGCGCGAAGCGCCGGGTAACATGCGTTGTTGCTGTTTAGCGCTTTGTGCTTTGCAGCCGTGGTGGCTTGCTATGTTTTTATTGCGGTGGACTACTCGTTTACGTTCGCAGGCCAGACCTACGCAGGCAGACCAGACATCTTGGTCGCGGTCGGTGTTGCGACACTTTCTTTGCCGTGCGTAGGCATCTTATTCTCGATCCTTTCGATCGTGCGGTATCGCAAGCTCTCGCGCGTCGCAGGGATCATCCTCTTAGGCGCGAACCTTCTCGCAACATTGATGGGCGTGATCCTGCAGTTGCGAATCGTGGGTTTCTGATCGAGAGGCGCGTTTGGCGCTTGTCCGACCTCGTGGCAGCAAACGCAGCGGTGAGACTACTTATCCCCGCCCGGGCGCGGCTTGCGGCCACTCTGGATGCTGAAGCTCTGGATGTAGCTGATCCACATCATGCTCAGGCCGTGGGCGTAGGCGCCTTGGATCAGCTGATCCATGTAAAACTGCGTCGGCGGGATGTGATATTTTTCGACGTTCACGCCCTGGTACGTGACAGCGGTTACTTGGCCCTTTTTGCCAAGTTCGGCGACGCTGACTTCGATGCGCTTGTACACGCCGGCGTCGATGCCGCGCTCGTCGAGCTTGCGGCCGACTTTGGCGTCCAGCACTTTCATCTCTGAGTCGGGCAGGTCGAATAGGACGCCGGCGACATATTTGCCCGGGTCATAGACGATATCGCCGATGCCGCCGCCCCAGTATTCGCTGTAGAGGGGGAAACAGAGGCGGTAATTGTCCAGCACCGCGCTTTTGCCGTGCTTCATGGGCGGCGGGCGGTGGCCGTGGTGTTTGGCCCACTCACCGACGGCGCGGGCGTTGAGATTGGATCCGTAGGCGAAGTAATACACAGTTAGGTTCGGCCCCGCGCTGGCGGGAAGGCCGTGCGCAAAGCCCGGTCATTCTGCTGGGATTGCGTTTGAATGCAACCGATTTAGGTCGCTTTGCGCTTCAAATATTCACCAAAGTGCGGACGGTCGTGTGTCCGATAATGTTTGGGCGGCCCGGTGGGCTGACTTTGCGGCAGAAAGGGATTCTTTTGCCACTTTCTGCCGGATGCCTTAATCTACCGAGCCGCGGGCGAACGTCGCTTCCGGCCGGGGACCCCGGTCGCGACCTGTCGCTGCGGAACTATCATGATTGTTGATTGTCATACGCATATCTGGCAGTCGCCTGACCAGCTCGGCCCTGCTGATCTAGGCGAACCCAGCCGTTCCGCTCGTGCGAAAGGCCTCCGCCCCAGCCCCGGCGGCCGGGTCGTTCGTCGCACCATTCCGGCCGCCGATCCCGACTACCACTGGCACGAACAGGAAGAAGCCTCGATCGATAAATCGATCGTCCTGGGCTTCAAAAGTCGCTATTTGAAGAGCGATATCCCGAATCATTTTGTCGCAGAATACGTCCGCCGGGCCCCCGATAAATTAATTGGATTTGCCGGAATTGATCCGACCGACCGCGGCGCGCTCGACGAATTGCGCATGGCCAAGGAAGAACTGCGGCTCAAGGGCGTCACCCTGTCGCCCTCCATGCAGGATTT
>JAQGHK010000336.1 GCA_028288875.1 Phycisphaerales bacterium
CGCCGGTGGTGAAGGTGCCGATGTTGCTGGTGCTTTCCCGCGTGCCGACGGCCTCAAATCAGCTGTCGTAGCGGTCTAACGTGCCTTGGCTCTTGATGTCCACCGTGCCACGCCGACGCAGGCGGAACACGCTCTGGTTGCATGAATCGCAGCGCTGCAGCGATTCAAGCTTTTCCAGATATTTGATGCTCGTCGAAACGACCGTGGCGTGTGACCATGTGAGCGGACTGACGCTGATCGGCTCGTTCGTATACGGGTTCACCTGCTCGGCCAGGATGCCGCTTTCCAGCGCGTGGTTGGCGGTCCATTCGAAGATCGGCAGGGCCTTCTTCAGCTCGTTCGTGTCCTTGGCGACCGTGATGTAGTAATCCGCCAGCCAGAGCGTGCAGATGAACCACGGGTTGCCCGGGACGTTCTCAATATCGTTGCTGATGCGGTGGTAATAGTCGTTCTCGTACCGGGCCACGCCGCCGACGGCGGTCTTCACCCACAGGCGGTCTTCGATCTTCTGCATCGTGGCGACGACGCGCGGATCGTCGGCCTCGAACAGGTGGAATTTGAAGACCGAGTAGATGCTGGCGTCGAGCACTTCGTCGACGTCGTACACGTCGCCGCAGTCTGGGTCGTACTGCAGCGGCACGTCTTCGTGGTAGCTGCTGTCTTCCGGCGGCGTGGGCGAATCCTTGGGCACCAGCCGGCGAACGAATCGGCCGAGCTTTTCGCTCCAAAGGTATTTGGCGGCGCCGGCTTTGATCTCTTCGGCGGCTTTGTTGTAGCGTTCGGCGCGTTCGCGGTCGCCGAAGCAGACGGCGAAGTTCCGCGCGGCTTTCAGACCGCCATAAACGCTGGCGACGGTGAAGGCGTGAACGCCCCAGCGTTCTTCCCACAAGTCATAGCTGGCCAGCGGCAGGCCGGTACTGGGGTTGCGGTAATCGCACATGAAATCGGCCGCTTTTTGCACGATATCGACCCACAGCGGGCGAATAAACTCGATATCGCGGTAGCGGAAATAGTGCCGCCACAAGGCCCAGACCACGAGCGCGGTTTCATCTTCCTGAATCGGCAGCGACTGCTTCCCCTTCATCACCCAAGGGTGCCAGGACGAGGCCGGCGAGCCGTCCGGGTTGTACTTGTGATAGAAGTAGCCGTCTTCGGTAATGACGCGTTGGCAGAAGCCGTAAAAGCTCTTCGCGACGTCGCTGAAGCCCGCCAGATCGAGCGAGTCTGCGACCAAGGCACCGTCGCGAGGCCACATATAGCTGTAGGTGTCGCGGTTGAAGTGCAGATAATCGCTGTCGTTGGCGGCGATGATCGCGCCTTGGTTATCGATCTGCGTGCGAACGACCAGAAGGCTACGTTTGAAGAGATCGACGACTTTGCTCGGCAGATTGCCGAAGTTGATGTTCGTTCCGCCGCACCAGAGGCGCCAGTAGGCGGTGGTGCGGTCGATGACGCCTTGCGGGGTCTGCTTCATCAGCCACTTGTGGAGCGTGATGAGTTCTTCGCGACTTTCGGCGCAGATCATGACCATGTAGGCCGTCGCGTCGCCGTTGGCGGGGGCGTGAACGTGCAGGCTGGCGGTGCTGTCGACCGCGCCCTGGGCGATGGCATTACCGCCGAGATTGCCGTCTTCGGCGTCGCGCCAAGTGCCTTCAGCGCCTTGGAAGCCGCTGTTGCCGCAGGCGTATTCGTCGACGCGCTGTTCGGAACCGTCAAAGAAAGTGGTCAGGATGTACCGCTTGCCGCGGTAATGGACCATGGATCGCAGTTCGGGGTCGTAATAGGCGGTATCGCCGATTTTGGTACCCCACATGTTGAAGTCCTGCTGGTGGAACAGGCGCATCACGCGGGCTTCGTTAGCGAGATTCTTTATCTTGATCTTGCGGACGTATACGGGGCGGTGGAAATCGACCACGTCATTGCAATACATGCTGACTTTGAGCGGCTTGTGGTCGAGGCTGACGCTGGTGGTGAGGGTGTCGCGCAGGTAGCGCTGGTGAATGGTCCAGGTGGAATCGGCCGTCCAAGCGAGTTGGCCGTGCTCCTGGCCGGGGACGCTAGTAAACAGGCCGAAGCGGCAGGGGCCGTTGCCGGCGTGGTTTTCCTGCCCGACATGCGGGAAATAGACGTCGCGAATCTGATAGCGCTGGTCAAAAGTGAACAGCAGGCGACCGTTACCGACCGGAATGTCACGGGGCATAGACGAACCTCACACATACGCGTTAACCCTCGGCGCGAGATACTCGGCGCGCCAGGGCACTGCTCAAGCTATGTCGGCCGTTTCGGCAGTGCAGTCCAACCGAACGATATAAAACCATTAACCGGTGTAAAGCGCCTCGTTTACCGTTTTCATCGCAATCCGCGTACCGTGCTTCGCCGCTTGTGCAAAACGAGGCCGAATTGGCGCGTCTAAACGAAAATTTATCAGTCACGGAAATCCCTAAGTGTGGTATCGTTAGTGTATTGAGTTCGCGATATTATTCGCGGACGCGATAGCGATTATCGGCCGAATTGGTTTCAGCGGTGTGCTGAGGTCGCTTTTGCCGATGGATCACTAGGTAGTTTTCATGTCTGGCCGGATCTGTATAGCGGCCGAACGGGTGTAGAGGAGCTTGAATGTCGTATCGAATCGCAGGGTTATTGTCGGGTGTTTTAGCCTTAGCGGCTTCTGCCCAATCGACCTTCGCCGCACCGATTTTCTGGACGCCGTCCGCCGGCTCCACGTCCCTGATCACCTATTCCGACGGCCAGTCCGATAAGGGCCTGTACGGGAACCCGACGGTCGTCGGCAATACGTTCCAGTTCCTGACGCCGCACGATTTCTCCGCCAGCGCCAGCAATGGCAGCGCGGAAACGACGTCGGACCGCCTGTCGTTCCAAGCCTCCGGTAAGACCGGTGACTTCAGCAGCATCCGCATCACCGAAGTCGGCGACTGGTCGATTCTCGGTGCCGTCGCCGCCGCCAAGGACACGGGCGCCCTGATCGTCACCGACCTGACGCCCGGCCACTTCGGCGTGCTCTACACGCTGTCGCCGACCGTCACCTACTTTAACGATGCGAATGTCCCGCTCGCGAGCTACCCCAAGACTGATGGCTCGGGTACGTGGAAAGCCTCCTACGTTCTGACTCTGCCGGCCGGCGTGGCCAGCGTGCAGATCGTCCTGAACAACAACCTGCAGGCCAGCAGCACGCCTAGCACGACGTCGTTCATCCAGAAGAAATCGATCAGCATCACCGTCGTCGACCCGGCCGTCCCGGAACCGGCTTCGCTGGGCATGATCACGATCAGCGGCATCACGCTGCTTCGCCGCCGTTGGGCGAGTGTATAAATCAAAAAGCCGCCTCGGTGACGTCCTCAGGACGAAGCCGCTGGCGGAATGAGACAACTTGAAAGAGCCGTCGACTTCGGTCGACGGCTTCTTTTTTGCGCCAAGGCGTTGCTTTTTCAAGACCTCTTTTTCTCTTCGGCGTAGCCGCGAGCTTGCTCGCGTATTTTCATGACTC
>JAQGHK010000341.1 GCA_028288875.1 Phycisphaerales bacterium
TCTTATCTTTCAGGTCGACGCGAAGCATGTAGCCATCAATCGGCGATTACACGGTGGCTTAGGCGATCTTCTGATCGACGGCCTGGACCTGGAGTTCGTAACTCTTGGCTTCGGCCATCTTCACGCCGTAGTCGGAGTCGTTATCCGGGTCTTTGTCGTTGATGGCGGCTTGGGCCGCCTTCTCGGCGGCGATGCGCTGGTATTCCAGCTTCTCGCGTTCGGTCTTCAGTTCGTCGGTCTTGAAGGTCAGCAGCGGGTCGCCGGCTTTCACGGGCTTCATGCTGTCGGGCTCGACGTAGACGGCTTCGATGACGCCTTCGATCGGGCTGCTGATGGAAGCTTTGACGACCGGCACGAAGCTGAACGGCGCGGCCACGCGATACATCGGCGACCAGAGCGTCACCAGCAGGATCGCGCCGATGATGGCCAGGAAGATCACCTTCGCCAGCGTGTGCTGAGCGCCCAGGATGTACTTGCTGTTGTGCTGGATGCTGCGGCCGACTTTGACGGCCAGCCAGCGGTCGTCCTGGTAGCGGTCGTGAATCTGCGGGGCCATCACTTCGGCGAGCACGGCCAGGCTGGTCGTGATCTGCGGGGTGAGCGGCTTGTTCGGTGGGTATTCCAGCGTCAGCACGCCGACCACTTCGTTCTTATGACGCAGCGGCAGGCTGACGATCTTGCTGCCGTTTTCGATCCGGCTGAGCGCCATCGCACTGCGGGTGATGTTGTTGGTGGTATTGCCGGCCGGGTCTGGGTCGTACTGCACCAGTTCCTGCTGGTCGACGCACTCTTCCATCGCCTTGACGATGCCGACGGACAGTTCCTGCTTGCGGTCGAACTGCTCGGTGTGGCTCATGGCCAGCAGCTTCACGCTGCGCAGCTTCACCCAGCCGAGGCTGACGCGGCTAGCGCTGGTGCGGGCGACGAGTTCGTTGCACAGATTGGCGGCGGCAGACTGGAAGCCTTCGCCGGTGGCGAAGGCGGCGGTGGCCTGCAGCACGTCCTGATGCCGCTGGCTGACCTGGACGGCCTGCTCGTTCTGACGGCGGAGCAGCCAGAGGTCGAAATAGCCGGCCACGAGGCGCATCGTTTCCAGGCGCTGGCGAGCGCGTTCTTCGTCGCGGCAGCGAATGATGACGGCCGTTGCGGCGACGATGCTGTTCGGGTCACGCAGGAGCGTCACAAGGCAGTACTGCGGCTCGACCGATTCATTCGGCGGGCTGACGCAGATCACGCCGTCCTTACCCTGCTGAAGGCAGTCGCCGATGATGTCGGTGAATGCCTGGAGGGCGGCCTTCTTGGTCTCTTCGTCGGTCGCATCCGGGCGGATGTGCGCGGTGTTGCGCAACGTGACCTGCTGCGGGCTCTGCGGATTCGCTTCGAGCATGAAGCCGGCGGCCTCAGTGCCGTTCACGACGATGGCCTGCACCTGAAGCAGGTCATACATGAACTCACGAATGTCCGGCCCGGCGGCCAAGAGCTTGGCGACCAAGTGTGAGCGCGTCATCTGCTGGTTCGCCTGCTGGCGGTCGCGCTCTTTTTGCTGTTCAGAGCCGGAATTTTGGGTTTCGACGATCGAGGCCACTTAAATCACCTTCGTTAAGCCAGTCCGGTCCAGACAACCAACAACAAGCCGGAGCGTCTGCTAGTTTCTTGCGTCCGCGATATTGCCCGCGGTCGAGATTTTAACGTCAATCCCCAGGCCGGTGGAACGGCCGTCCGGGTTCGGCATTTCCAGGCGGATGGCCTGCGTGTCCGACCGGGCGTCGGCCACCGGGGCGATCAGGTTGATCGTCGCCGGCTTCCATTCTTCTTCGCCCGGGTACCGCACGGCCAGCGTGTCGCCCTTTTTCAGCTTCTGCACGATGCTGGTCTTGAGCGTTTTCACATCGATATAGAGCGGGTCATTCTTCACGACCACGATGGATGGCTTTTGAATGTCGGCGACTTCGCCTTCGGTCTGGATGACCTTTTCCACGACGCCGTCGATCGGGGCTTTGAGGGCCAGCAGTTCGACGTGGGTGGTCTGGAGGCTGACGTCGGCGCTCTTGGTCAGGGCTTCATGGCGGGCGAGTTCCACCTCGGCCTCGGCGAGCGTGACGTCGAGCTGGGCTTCCTGGTATTCGCTGATCGTGGTGGCGCCTTTCTTCCACGAATCTTCCTTGCGCTTCACGACCAGCCGCTTGTTATCGAGCGTGGCCTGCTTGGCTTTGATCAGGAGAGTGCGGTCGGCGTCGAGCTTCAGGCCTTCGAGGCGGCTGGTTTCGATGCGATCGTCCTGACGCATCAATTCCTGGCCGGCTTTGACGGAGTCGCCGTCCTTCACATCCACTTTCAGGATGATGCCCTGAAAGCTGAAGGCCAATTCCACCCGGCGCGAGGGCTGGGTGACGCCTTGGGTAATCATGCTGCCGCCGGCGGGCACTTGGGCGACGCCAAACGAAGGGAGCGCCGCGGCGAAGCCGGCGGCGAGAAACAGAGCGATGATTGATTTTTTCGTCACGTACATGCGTCCTAACGACTGTCCCCGGCTGACGCCCTACGCTGTCGACGAACTAGCCGTGGCGGAATGCCACGGCCACACGTCTTGGTATAGAACGCCTGTGGAGACGGGTCAACGATTTTCCTGCCGATTTCACGACAGGTCAATGCCGCTCATCGGGTTATACGACGACGGTGCTTGAACGTCGTTTCACAAAATCCGGGGAGGAGGGGCTCCCGCCGCGAGGTATCTGGTAGGGTTTATGCGACAAGTCCGCCGGTTCCGGCGTGTTAAAAAATCAAAAATAAACGTCTTTCGGGTTATCGGGCCGATCGATACACTAGACATTCCGGCTTACTCGGCCGAGGGGCAACGTGCCCTGATCCCGGGTGAGCCAACTTTTCCGTGTGAATCGGGCCGGCGTCCCCTGCGAGCATTCGTAAGCCACGCCATGCGAAGTTTTGACCAGTTCTTGCCGAACCGGGCCTAATATCGCGCCGCTTCCACCGAGGTAAGGCAGGTGAAAGTAGATCCCCGCTTTTTGGCGGCCAGCGGCCGCGACGTCTTTGGTGGTAACGAGCTCCTTGTCAAAGGCTGCCTCGAAACGCCCGGCGGCGTTCATCTATACACCGGCTATCCCGGCTCCCCTGTCGCAACCTTCTTTGATTGCTTGGGTTACATCGGCAACCTGCTGAAGAAAAATGGCATTCGGGCCATGCAAGCGAACAATGAAGCCCTCGGCGCGGCCGCCCTCAACGGCAGCCAGATGTTGCCGACCAAGGCGGTCTGCACCATGAAAAGCGTCGGCCTGCACGTGGCCGCCGATGCCCTCGCCCTGGGCAATCTGGCCGGCCCGCATCCGGACGGCGGCGCGCTCGTCATTACCGGCGACGATCCCTGGTGTGACAGCACGCAAGTCCCCGCCGATTCACGCTTTCTGTGCGAGCACCTGCGCATGCCGATCATCGAACCGGGCAGCGCGCAGGAAATGAAGGACTGGGTCGCCAAGGCCTTTGAAATCAGCCAGCGGGCCCGGGTTTACATCGGGTACATCGTCACGACGACCCTGGCCGACGGCGGCGGCACCGTCGCCTGCCGGCCAAACCACTTCCCGGCCATTAACATGTTGGCCCAGGTGGACTTAGATACCGCCAATGTCGATCTGGAAAAGGTGCTGCTCCCTCCGCGGACGGTCTTCCGCGAACTGGAAATGCCCAGCCGCCACGCGACGGCCGTTCAGGTCGCCCGCGAGCTCGGCGTCAACCAGATCATCCCCGCCAAGCCGCACCCGCATAACTCGCAGGGCCGCGCGCCCATCGGCTTCATCACCACCGGCATGGCCCGGATCTACCTGGAACAGGTGCTGGCCGACGTCGGCCTGAGCAACCGCTTCCCGATCCTGAATATGGGCATGCCGTATCCGTGCGATGTCGAACTGGTCAAACAGTTCGGCGAGCAGTGCGAGACGATGATCGTCATCGAGGAACGCCGCAGCTTCCTTGAAAAGCTGATCCGCGACGGGCTGTTCAAAGAATTCAGCCCGGAAGTCGCCTCGTCGCTTGCCCGCCGTCTTTATGGGAAGCGCTTCCCCGATTTTAAAAACCAAGGCGGCACCGACGCCAGCGACACGCTTCCCGGCATCCCGGAAGGCCGCGGCCTGAACCCGTCGGTCCTGGCTCAATTGATTTACCCGCTGCTGCAGGCCTGCGAGCAGATCGACGCCCACGAGCGCAACGGCAACATCAGCCAGGCGATGGACCTCATCCGCGAGACCGGCCGCCGCAAGCTGGAACTGGCCGTCAATGCAACGCTGTCGGCAGCAGCCGCATCGGCCGCGCCTGAAGCGGCATCGCGCACGCTCGATCTCGATGAGGCCGGCCCGCTGAACAAGCGGTTGGCGACGTTCTGCCCCGGTTGCCCGCACCGTGACTCATCCGCCGCGCTGCTGGAGCTGCGCAAGAACCTCGCCGACCCGAAGTACATGCAGCAGTGGCACAAGCGTGGCCCGGTCGACCTCGTCGCGCACGGCGACACCGGCTGCTACACGATGCTGATGTTCACACCGACCGAGCAGCTCATGCACAACTACTCGGGCATGGGCCTGGGCGGCGGCACGGGCAGCGGCATCGATCCGTTCATCAAGAACAAACAAATCGTGTTCATGGGCGACGGCACGTTCTTCCACTCGGGCGCGGTCGCGATCAGCAACGCCATCAAGGCCCGCCAGGACATCTGCTTCATCATCCTGGAGAACGGCACCACGGCCATGACCGGGCACCAGGAACACCCCGGCACCGAGATCGACGTGCTCGGCAATGAAACGCCGCTGCAGGACATTTACAACATCGTAAAAAGCCTTAAGAGCACCGACCCGTTCACCGTTGTCAAAATGACGCCGGCCAATCGGGAGAAGTATTACAAGAAGCTCGAATCGCTCATCCTCAAAGAGGGCGTGAAGGTGATGATTGCCGACAAGGAATGCGGCATCACGTATCACCGCCGCGAGAATCGCAAGGAGAGCGCGACGATCAAGAAAGTCGGCTTCCTTCCAAAGAAGACGCACATGAACGTCACGCACGAAGTCTGTGAGCACTGCCTGCAGTGCACCAAGCAGACCGCGTGCCCCGGCCTTTCGATCATCGACACCGATTATGGGAAGAAGGTCGACACCGACCTGACGTGGTGCGTAAACGACGGCGCGTGCGAACGCGTCAAAGCCAGCAACGAGTACGGCACGCACGTCAAACCCTGCCCGAGCTTTGAGCAGGTGACGATCATTCGCAAGCACCGCAAGCGCTATCTGCTGCCGAAGATGGATCTGGCCAAGTTGCCCGAGCCGGCCCGTGTTCACGACATGGAAGAGGCCGGCAACACCTGGCGCGTCCACATGAGTGGCGTCGGCGGCATGGGCATCGGCGTCGTCAGTTCAATTCTCGTTCGCGCCGGCCATAAAGAAGGCTACGACGTTTCCTTCTGTGACAAGAAGGGCCTGGCCATCCGCAATGGCGGCGTTTACTCGCAGATCACCTACGCCAAGCCCGGCGAAGACAGCCAGGACAGTGTCGGCGCCGGCCTGATCCCGTTCGGCAAGGCTGACTTGCTGATCGGCATCGACGTTCTGGAAGCCGCCCGCGCCGTTGACCCACGGGCCGACTTCCGCGTGGCCTCCAAAGCCCGCACCAGCGCCGTGCTGAACACGCACAAGCAGGTGACCACGCCGATCCTCGTCGGCCGGGAAGATTTTGAAACCGACGCGATGCGCGACCGCATCTTCGCCGTCTGCGAGCCGGAGCACAGCTTCGCCCGGAACCTCAGCGAGCTGTGCGAAAGCCGCCTCGGCAGCAAGCAGTTCGTCAACATTATGATGCTGGGCGTGGCGTATCAGCTGGGCCTGATCCCGGTCAGCCAGCACGCGATCGCCTGGAGCATTCGCGACACGGTGAAGCGTGGCCACCGCCAGAACATGAAGGCGTTCAACATCGGCCGCAAGCTGGCGCTCGAGCCCCGCGTACTGCCGAACCGCCCTGAGCCGCGCACGTGGCAACAACTGCTGACGCAAAAGGCAAAGATCGTCCGCAAGACGCTCCGCAACGGTGACCTGTGGGCCAAAAAGCTGGAACAGCTCACCGAGATCGCCATCGGCCAGATGCCGAGCCTACCCGAGCAGGCCAAGTACGACATGGCCCTGCGCATTTACGATCTGCTGCAGTACGAGAACGCCGCGTTCGCCAAGCGGTATGTCGATTTGGTGCGCACGGTCTATCGTCGCGACAGCGCCGATCAGAAATACGCAGCCACGACAGCCGTCATCTTCAATCTCGCGAAGGTGATGTTGATCAAGGACGAGCCGTACGTGGCTTATCTTCTCACGCGTTACGAGAAGAAGGTGCGTGACATGCAGAAGTTCGGCGTGGATGAGGCCAACGGCGACAAGATCGTCTACCGCCATCACACCAGCCCCGAATTCCCGATCGGCCCGTACCGCCTGCGCCTGAAAATCACGACGACCGATTGGATGCTCGACATCATGCGGCGGATGAAAATCCTGCGCAAGCTGCCCGGCTGGCACCGTCGCGAAGTGGACTTCCGCGAGTGGTACATCAAGCTGCTCGACCGCGTGCAACTCGACACGCAGCCGGCTTACGAACAGGCCGTCCAAATCCTGCGATTGGCCGAGGACGTGAAGGGCTACCGCGAGATTCGCTACCCGACGATGGACACCGCCCGCGCGATGGCAGATGGCCTGCTCGGCGATAAACCGAAGCTGGACGTGACGATCAACCCGGCGGTGAAGTCGTCGAGCGCGGTGAATGTCTGATATCCGCTCCCCTCTCCCGGTACGCCGGTGGAGGGCTAGAGAGGGGGTCCGCATGATCGACTCTCTCGAACCGCGCGTCCTCTTCGCCTTCGCCGCCAATATCAACTTCCAACCCGCCGGCGCGGCGACGCCATCCGGTTATGTCGCCGACACTGGCCTCACCTACGCCGCGCGATCTGCCTCGCTCACCTACGGCTGGTCGACCTCCAACACCGCCAACACGCGCGACCGCAACGACAAAACTTCGGCCGACCAGCGATATGACACACTCGCCTATCTGAAGAAGACTACAGCCTTCAAATGGGAAATCGCCGTGCCGAACGGCCAGTACAGCGTGCGTGTCGTTGAAGGCGACGCTTGGCCGACGGCGATCCATGCCATCGTGAACGTCGAAGGCAAAGCGGCCGTCGATCTCACACACTCGAGCACCGTCCGCTGGTCGGACATAACGATCACCGCAACGGTCACCGACGGCCGCCTCACGATCACGCCCGGCAGCGCCGCCGGCGACACCAAACTCTGCTTCATCGAGGTCAAGTCGATCGCCGCGCCGCAATACGACACGGCCCTGATGAATCAGATCGCCGGCGTGTTCACCATCGCCCAAGCATCGGCGAATCGAACACTGACCGAAATCGGCAACAGCGCCGCAGCCTACCCGCTGAGCACGCGGGCCGATGGCACGTGGGAAGTGACCGACAACACCAAATGGACCAGCGGCTTCGGGCCGGGCGTGATGTGGCAACTGCAGGCCTATACCGGTAGCAGCACGTGGCTAAGCAACGCGAAGAAGTGGACCACACCGCTGGCCACGCAAACACAGAAGCAAGGCGACCTGGCCTTCCGCTTCATGACCTCGTACCTCCCGCTCTATCAGCAGACCAAAAGCGCCGCCGATCGCGACGTGCTGCTCAAGGCGGCCGCCGCGAAGAACGCGATGTGGAACGAAACCGTCGGCGCGTTTCAAACGACGTGGTACGTGTCACACAGCGGCAATTCGAAAGCGAACTTCGCCGTGCTGATGGACATGACAGTCGACCTGCAACTGATGATATGGGCCGGTCAGCAGACGGGGAATCAGCAGTACATCGACCGGGCCCTGCGGCACTTTCAACTCGTCAGCAAATACCTTGTCGCGGCCGACGGCGGCACGCGCCATCTCGCCCTTTTTGATAAAGCCACCGGCGCGTTCCAAGGCAACGAAACGTATCAAGGCTATTCCGACACCAGCACCTGGGGCCGTGGGCAGGCGTGGGCGATTCTAAGTTTCGCCGGCATGGCCAAAGACACCGGCCGAGCCGATGTTCTGTCCTCCGCCCGGAAGGTCGCCGACTTCTATCTCGCCCACATGCCGACCGACGGCGTGACGTACTGGGACTTCAATGACCCGAAGATTCCAAACACCTTCCGCGACTCATCCGCTGCCGCCGTCGCCGCCGATGGCATGCTGCAAATCGCGAAGCTGATTTCCGATCCGGCGGCGTCCGCGATCTATCGCAAAGGCGCAGAGAAGATTCTGAAGTCGTTGATTGCCAACGATCTGATCACCAATCCAAACACGCAGCGCGGGTTGTTGCGTCACGGTGCGCTCGACGTGCCGCATAAGCCGGAATCGAACGACGTCTCGCTGATCTTCGGCGATTATTACTTTCTCGACGCGATGAATCGCTACCGCACGTTCGCGTGACGAAGTGCTACTTCGTCTCCAGCCAAACTGGTGCGGTCCACAGGCGATCGACGCCTTGCGCGCTGCTTTGGGTGATGCGGAAATAAATGAACTCGCCGGGCTGCGTCAGCGAGATGCCATCGATCGCCATGAACTTGCCGGCCGGCGTGTTGCCGTCGAGCTTTGGGGTGCTGATGACGTCTTCGGCCGTGCCGCCGATGTGGCCGCGGAAGGCTTCGATGGTGTAGCGGGCGGCGAATTCGTCGGCGTCGTCGATGTGGATCGCGACTTTCAGCGGGCCGGGCGTTTTCAGGACGTCACCGCAGAGGCCGTCGTTGACGGTGACGATCACACGGAGGTTCTTATCTTCACTGGCATACACGTGGCGAGCGCGCATCGCCGCGAGCAGCGCGGGCCGCGTCAGTTCGCTGGCGATGATGCCGGTGCGCACTTCGGTGATCGTGCCCCACTGCTTCTTGTGGTTGTCCTGATTGCCGGTCGGCGCAAGGTGGAAGCCGAGGCGCAGTAGCCGGCGGTAGTGCGACTCCATAATCTGCGGCGCGCGGCCGACAGGATCTTTCGGGCCGGGCTCGCCGTTGAGCAGTTCGATCAGCGACGTCACCTTGCCCATGTGCGCGACCCAGCCGGCGTCGTCGCCGAAATCATCGCGGCCGAACTCGGTTTTGCTGACGCGGTTAGGCGCGGTGCCCAGGGCGGGGTGATTAAGCTGGACGACCTCAGGCTTGTTCGCAGAATCGGGATGAGCGGCGACCCAATCGAGCAGACCATCAAACTTCCCATTGGGCACGTCGATGACGGCGGGCGCGTCAAAGACGTTGACGTGATTGCCCTTCGACATGGACGAATACTCCTGCCCGAAGAGCGCGACGAACTTGCCCGGCCGCATGGCGGCGTCGGCGGCGGGGAGAATCGCGTCGGCACCCGGGCCGACGTACAGCGCGGTGCGCTGCGCGGGCGTCGCCTTCTCGCCGCCGAGCAGGTGGTTGTGATCCGTGATGGCGAGGAAATCGAGCTTGGCGACGTCGCGGGCGAAGGCGAACGCTTCGGGCGCGGTGCCGGTTCCGTCGCTCGCGCCGGTGTGAGCGTGGAGATTGCCGAGATAGACGTGGAGGGCCGCGGCGGCCGGTGGCGTATCGATGGCGACGGTTGCGGGTGCTGTCGTCGGCTGCGTGGCGGGCAATTGGGTGGCGGATTGCGCGCGCACGGCAGTGGCCGACCCAAGTACGATCAACACGGCGATTCGGCAGAGGCGGCACGTCATGCCCGCACCGTAGCGGCGACCCCCGGGGGTTCGTCAACGGAATTCGATCCGCGGAGCCGGGTAGAGGCAATCAGACCGCGGGCGCGGGGATGGCGGTGGGTCGTTCGTGCATGGCCAGCAGCACGCCGATCATGATCAGCGGGCAGAGGCCCGCTGTCGCGAGGGCGATGCGCATGCCGTAGCCGTCGGCCACGCCGCCGATGAGCCAGGGCATGAACGTCGCGCCCGCGTTGCCCATGGCGGCCAGCAGCGCGAACATCGTCGCCCCGCCGGCAGGAAAGCGATCAGCGGTGACGGCTAAAATGCTCGGCCACAGGCACGAGCCCGTGAGGCCGGCCAAGACGCATGCGGCGAGGGCGATGCCCGCGTGCGTCGAGAAGGAAGCGACCGCGAACAGCACCACCGAGAACGCGCAGCACCAGAGCATCAGCTTCACCGGGCCGAGCGTACGCGGCAGCGCGACGATGCCTAGGCGGCCGACGGTCATCGCCAGCGTGAAGCCCATTAGGCCGAGGCCGGCGGCCTCCGGGGTGTAACCGAGCGTTCGCTCCGCGTAGGCTGGCAGCCAGAACGCCATGCCCACTTCGGTCGATCCGCCGAGCAGAATCGCCGCGAGCGAAAGCAGAAATGCCGGCCGCCGCATGAGGGTGCGCATCGGCGTGCGAACGTCTCCCTCGGCGACCAGCGTCGGCAGCGGCACGCGCAGGAAGCCGATGCCGACGATCACCGGCCATACGCCAACGATTGCCGCGAGGATTCGCCAGCTCAGATTCAGGTACAGCGCCAGCGACGCGAGGCCGATGATGACCATCGCGCCGCTGCAGAAGAACGAGTGGAGCATGTTCATCGCCGCCTGCCGGCGGTCCGGCTGCAGCGCGGCGACGATCGGGCTGAGCACCATGTCGAGCACGCCGGCCCCGATGCCGAGCAATAGCGACGCGGCGAGAACTGTGTGATAACCCGGTGCCAGCGCCAGCCATGCCAGCCCGACGGCCGCCAATGCATTTCCGCCCACGGCGAACAGCCGCGCGCCCATGCGATCCGCTAACGGCCCGCTGACGATGATGCCGGTGACCAGGCCGCCCATCGTCACCGCACCGATGCGTCCTAATTGTTCGGCCGACAGTCCGCCGAGGTCGACCGACAGGCGGGTCAGGAACACAGGCAGCAAGTTCACGGCCGCCGCGATGGTGGCCATGGCGGCGTAACAGAGGAGCAGCGGGAGGCGGGAAGACGACATGGGTTACAAATTTGAATGACGAAATCAGAATCAACTCGGAAATGCGAATGACGGATGATAGGTGAGTGCCCTCTAAAGAAGCGGCGCGGCTCTGCCGGGTCACGGTGTCGCGGCAGAGCCGCGATGCTCTCTGAGGTCAATCCGCGGTTGAACGACAGCGTTTCGGGCTTCGTCATTCAGATTTTTTCTTCGAGTGCAGATTCTTTTCATGGCTCGCCACGATCTGTTCTGCAATCGCGCACACGCGCGAAAACTCCACCGGATCGAACGGGCGTGAGGTGAAATCCAGAATCACAGCGTCGGCGTTGCGAATCAGCCCGATGTCGCGCGGCAGCAGCGCTCGGGCGGCGCTGCCGGCTAGATCGCGCGCGTCGCTGGCGCGCAGGCCATAGACGGCGAAGCGATTCTGGCTGCTGAGCTTTGGGAACAGCGTCAGGTGCATCAAATCGACGAGGCTGTGGGCCGCACCGGCGGGTCGCAGGGCGATCGGGGTGCTGTATTGCTCGACGGTCCGCACCAGCGCGTTCCAGTGCTGAACCACGTCGCCGCGGCTGACGGTTTGAAGGCGATAAATGTTGGTCAGGCCGTCACGGCTTTGAAAATGTTCGTTGGCCCGCAGGGCGTAGTCGCGGATCTCATCCAGCGCGTCCACCATCACCACGGCCGGCGGGAGCCGTTTGTAGCGTTTTTCGACCGACCATTCCCAGAGCGCGAAGGCTTTCTGGTCCTGCGTGTGGCGCCGCACCAGGCGCGCGACCATGACCGACGAGATCGCCAGAACGGCGATCAGCACGGCCGGTGTTGTCCAATAATCCACCACATCCCCACCGTACCGCCGCACAACCGGCCCGCCAAACGGCGGTTACACGGATTGGCAGTCGGACTAGGGGTTTAGCGGATTACGCCTATTAGTCGATACTGCGGGTATGACGGATTGGCCTGCGCTGACTGAGTCGTTGAAGCGCCGCTATGACATTCGGGTGAGGCGTTGGCGCAAGGTTATGACCGGCTGCGCGTGGCGAGCGTTCTATCACGACGGCCGGGTGATCAACTGGATCGAAGCGCCCCAGCCGAAGAGCCCGATCAGCCTTTCGATTTTCCTTCACGAAATCGGCCATCACCAGATCGGTTTTGACACCTACAAGCGCCGCTGCGAAGAAGAATATTACGCCTGGGCTTGGGCGATCGCAGAGATGAAGCGGATCGGCGTCCAGCCGGATGCCCGGGTGACGACGCGCGTCGCGCGGTCGATGGAATATGCGGTGGCCAAAGCGGTTCGGCGCGGGATTAAATCGCTGCCGAGCGACTTGGAAGTCTTCCTGCCCCGCGCGGCGTGACGGTCAACCTGCCGGAAACGCGTTTGAACTCACGTGTAGCCAGTTACACCTCGCCTTTGCTGTACGCTCCCACAAAAATGCCTGGATTGTAGTCCGGAAGGCGTTCTCGCTCGCTTCCCCCGGCCGTGCGGCTAAAATGGCGGACGAGCCCGGAGCTCGCGCAGAGGATACGCCGCATGCCGTCTGTACTCGCCGCTTGGCCGATGGAGCTGTCGCTGCACCTGCGATACCTCACGCCATTGGCGACGGCCGGCTGGTTCGCCGTTCTGGCGGCCGTCACCATCCTGATCGGCTGGACCAGCCTCAAATGGCTCGGCCCGGCGCGGCAATGGTCGATCATCGGCTTTCGCCTCGTCCTTCTCTATTGCTTGGTGCTGATCCTGGCTGGGGCGGAAGCGGTGCGGACGAGTCGCGATCTGGAAGTCGTGGTCCTGCGCGATGTGAGCGCTTCAACGGAAGCCGTCCCCACGCCTGCCAAAGAGCCGCTGGAAACCGTCACTGATAACGCCCTTCGCCAAAGTGTTCGCACCAAGCCCGCGGCCGATCGCCTGGGCGTGGTGGGCTTTGATGCCTCGGCCTGGGTGGATTCACTGCCGCAGCCGGTGCTTCGCCTCGACGCGCGCTCGGTGCGCAATCCGGAATCAGGCACCGATCTGGCCGCCGCCATCCGCCTGGGCATGGTTTGCTTCCGTGGCGACGCGATGAAGAAGCTGGTGCTGGTGAGCGACGGCAACGCCACGCAGGGCAATCTGGACGCCGCGCTGTCGGCCGCGGTGGGCGCGAAGGTGCCGATCGATGTCGTGCCGATGCGGTACACCATTCGCGATGAGGTGATGGTCGATCGCCTCGTCGGCCCGGTCTGGCGCCGGCAAGGCGAGCCGTTTCGCCTCGACGCGATCGTCCGCTCCGCCGGCGCCCGGCCGGTGAGCGGGCACCTGGAAGTGACGCACCAAGGGCTGCCGATCGATCTCGATCCCGCCACGCCCGGTCTGCAGGCCGAACTGCCCGCCACGCTGCACCAAGGCACCAATGTCCTGCACGTGACCGTTCCGCCGAGCACCACCGACGGTGTGCACCGCTTCAAGGCGACGTTCGTTGTCGATCGCAAGGACGGGCAGCCGGTCGGCGATACGCTGCCGGGCAACAATTCATCGGAAAGTTTCACGTTCGTTCGTGGCAAGGGCCGGATTCTGTACGTCGACAACTATCCCGGCGGTGAAGGCCAAGAACTGCTGGCTGCGCTTCGGCAGGATGGCGTAGGAATCGACGACGCCGACCACATCACGCCGGATCGCTTCCCCAGCCAGATGATCGATCTGCAGAGTTACGACGCGGTCATCCTCGCCAACGTGCCGCGCGGCCCTGGCGGAATCAGCGATGAGCAAGGGCAACTGCTCGCCAGCTATGTGAAAGACACCGGCGGCGGCCTGCTGATCGTCGGCGGGCCCGATGCGCTCGGCGCCGGCGGCTGGCAGGGGAGCGAGCTAGAAAAGGTGATGCCGGTCAACTTGGAAATCCCGGCCGAGCGCGCGTTGCCGAGTGGCGCGCTGGTACTGGTGATCGATCACAGCGGATCGATGCGCGGTTCGATCGATGCCCAAGGCTCGCAGAACAAGATGGACGCCGCCAAGCAGTCGGCCATCCTGGCGATCAAGACGATGCTGCCGGGCGATTTCCTCGGCGTGATTCAGTTCGATTCCGAACCCGAATGGGTGCTGAACCTCGGGCCCAATCATGGCAACGGCGCGGAACGCGTA
>JAQGHK010000346.1 GCA_028288875.1 Phycisphaerales bacterium
AGGATGCCTAGATAGCCCAGCACCAGACCGGCCACTGCGTAGCCGTCGCCGCTGCCGAAGCCCCGCTTGATCTGGCCGCGGGCGATATGGCCGAAGATGACGGCGAGGATCGACACGATGAACGGAATGCAGCAGCAGAAGCCGGTCAGGCCCACGAGGCCGCAGACCAGGCTGGCCACGGCCATGCCATTGCTGCCAACGGGCGGGCCGCCCGGGTGGCCCACGGGCCCTTGGTAGCCGGGTTGCTGCGGCGGCAATTGCTGCGGCCGCGGCCCGGCGGGCGGCGGCGTCATGACCGCTGGGTTCACTGTTGGCGGGAACATGCCGGCCAGATCAGGCACGGAGCCAGCCGGCTGCCACTCGGGCATGCCTTCGCGCCACACCATGGTGGTCGGCCCTACGCCCGCGGATCGCAGGCCCGCGGCGTCGAGCGGGCCTTGCTGGGTCGTTCCATCGATTGAAAAGTAATATTGCACTGGCGTCGGGCTCCTTCTTCGGTCGTCTACGGGATTGTGCGGCAACCCGGGCCGGCGGGCAACTTTATCGCCGAACTGTCACCGATCCCACGCCTACCGATCGCCGGCGTCGCGGGTGTGTTCGAGCAGCAGCAGCGACGGCGTGCCGTCCGGTAGGCGGATCGTTTCGATCAGCTTGTCGGTCGGCGACCGCCACGGATCGGATGGCCGAAGCACCCACAGGGATTTCCCGCTCATGCCCGTCACGATCCCCTCGTCGATCGCCGGCAATACTTCGGACATGGCCCGCAGAAAATAGAGCTTGCCGGTGCGGGCGAGCAGGTCCGGCGCGTTGCGCTTGGTGTCAATCACCATGGCCCGCATCATCGGCTCGGTCAGGAACGTTTCCGGCCGGTAATTGAGGTAGCAGAGAATCTGTGCGTAGGCGTACGGCGTGTCCGTTGAGGTGAAAATCACAGCGTCGTACACCCGCAGCTTCGGCTCAATGATGGCGCACGCCTGCTGGAAATCGACGCCGCGTTGGAGTTGCTGCTGGGGCTCGGTGCCCCATCGCAACAGCAAGAGAATTATATTCGGTAAGGCGGCCGCGGTGCAGAACGCCGTCGAGGCGACGGCGACTTTCGGCACCCATTGCGACCGAGTGCGGGTGGCGATCCATTCGATCGCGACCGTGCCCAGCAGCGCGAAGCACCACCAACCGCTGAGCGAACGGAGTACGTTCGGTCCGCCGAGGGCGTTCAGGACGTCGCCAGCGGGATAGATGAGCAAAGCGACGGCGGCAAGCTTCGCAAGGCGATTGGCGCAAGCGGTGCGACAGACCACCCACACGCCTAGTGCGACGGGGATTGCCCACAGCCATGGCAATGCGCCGAACGGCGGTGGCGGCGCGAGCGTGGTGAGGAGTTCGTCGGCGGTGCCGTGGATGAAGAGGAAGCGGGGATCGAAATGCGCGACGTAGCGTGCAGCAAGCTTGAATGCGATGACGGGAACCGAATCGCCAGCGTCCCACGTCCAGCTCTGCCGGCCGCGCTCGTTGATGGCGGGATCGGTCACGTGAACGTACGCCAGCGGGCCGAAGAACAGCGCGAAGCCGATGGCGGCCGCCAGCCACCGTCTGCCCGCGGCGCGCGTCCATTGCCGTCGATCTGCCAACACGCTCGCCAGCAGCAGGCACGGCAGATAAAGGCGGATCGCCGCGTAGCCGTAGCAGGCGAAGCCGCTTATCAATCCCGCCGCGAACGCCCATCGCAACGGCTTGGCCGGCGGCAGTGTTTTGTCTGAGGCGTCGTCCTTCGCCCAGAGCAAGCCGGCCCGTTGCCAGAGGCACAGCGACGCCAGCACCAGCATGGGCGTAATCGAGGCCTCATGGCCCCATCGCGTGTATTGCGCAAACGTCGGATCGAGCGCCCAGAGCAGGCCGGCAATCAGCCCGGCGCGCTCGCCGGCCAATCGGCGAACGAGTTGCCACAGCAATAGTGTCGCCGCGATGCCGCTGAGCTGGGCGGGAATGCGCACGCCGTCCACTGGCCCCAGCGCCGCCTCAAACGGCGCGGCCAGATACAGGTACATCGGGCTGCGATTGTCATTGAACGCCCGCGTGTACAGCAGCGGCAGCATCACGCGATGCTCATCAAACATCGTCTGGCTGATGCAGAAGGCGTTCCACGCGTTGGATGCTTCATCAATGTGCATGCCCGGCGGCGTGCGCGGCACGCCGAAGCGCACCGCTGCCGAGATGACAATCAATGAAATCAACGCCCAGCATGGCTTCATGTGGCGGCGACTGTCGACGGCCGAGCAAGGGAATGCAAGAGCCATTGGAAGCCGTCAGAACGAAACCCAAATTCAAATCTCATCCGCGGCTAACACAGCGGGACCAAACTGCCGGCCGTCGTTTTTTGGAGATTGAATGACTGTTGCACCGCGTAAATTTTTGCTCGCCCTCCTAGCCGGCCTGCTGCCGCTGCTGACCGCCGCTGCTCCGACCACCGCGCCAACGAACAAGCGCGTCCTGATCATCAGCATCGACGGCTGCCGCCCAGACCTGCTCCTGCGCGGCGATACGCCGACGCTGCACCAACTCTTAGACGAAGGTGCTTACACCTTCTGGGCGCAAACGACGGCCGTTTCCGTCACGATTCCTTCGCATGTTAGCATGCTCACCGGTGCCCGGCCGCAGGTGCACCAGATCGAATGGAATCACGATCTGCCGCTCGCCCACCCGGTTTATCCGGCCGTGCCGACGCTGTTCGAAGTCGCTCATAACGCGGGTTACACGACCGGCATCGTCGCGGGCAAGAGCAAGTTTGATGTGTTCCTGAAGCCGGGCACGATGGACGTGTCGTGGGTGCCGTCGACGGAAGTCGTGAGCAATCGCGAAGTGCTGTCGCACGTGCTCTCCGTGATCAACGCCGGGCCGCCGCAGGTGCTGATGGTGCACCTGCCGGAGACGGATAAAGTCGGCCACGCCGTCGGCTGGGCGACGCCGCAGTACATGGCCGCCCTGCACAAGGCCGACAGCGCCATCGGCACGATCCTCGGCACGCTCGCCAGCAAGCAGTTGCTCGAGAACACCATGATCATCGTCACCGCCGATCACGGCGGCGCCGGCAAAACGCACGGCCCCGACGACCCGCGCTGCCGCAATATCCCGTGGATCTGCGTCGGCCCGGGCGTGCGCCGCGGGATTGATCTGACCAGCATCGCCACTGATCGCACGATTCGCACCGAAGACACTTTCGCGACGGCCTGCCAGTTCCTGGGCATCCCGGTCGATCCGAAACTGGACGGACGCCCGGTGCTGGAAGTGATGGATCGCAGCGGGCAGGAGTTGTTGTCGGACGCGGTGCCCGTAGCAACACCAACCGCAGCGCCCACCGCAGGATCAACGTCGGTCGCCAAGGCGAGTGCGCAAGCGAAATCGACTGCCGGTTCCGCACCGGTCGCCGTTGCCGTGCCCGTCAAGGTCGCCAAGGTCGAAACGCCCGCGCCCGCATCCACACAGCCCACCACCGCACCCGCCGACGCCAACGAACCCGCGAGTCCGATGGCCACCGTCAACGGCCACAGCACCGACGGGCAATAACACAATGCCAAAACAGTCTTGATCGACTCCACACGCAACGGCAATTCTGCGACGCCGGCTACGCCCTGATGAATCTGTACGACGACGGCTCGTTCGATCGCGAATACATCAGCTACGGCTGGGCTTTTCGCCCCGATGACAAAGCCTGAGCAAGGTTCTCATCAACATCTAACCGTTCGTTGACGTCCCGCTGCTTCGACGCCAATCGACGGATTTTATCTTTCTGCTCAACGCCCGGCACTCCTCGTTCGGCCGGCGAAATTGATCGTTTGAAGGAGCTCGAAATGAATTTACGTGCATTCCAACTCGCCGGCCTGATGGTCGCCACTGCGGCAACCGTCGGCCAGGCGAACGTGTTGATCAGCGAAGTGGTCTACAACGAAGTCGGCAGCAACACGGCCGGCGAGTGGATCGAAATCTACAACAACGGCGCCGCCGCCGTGGATCTGACGAACTACAAGATCGGCGACGAAGAAACCAAGCTCGGCACGAGCACCACCGAGGCGCTGTTCCAGTTCCCCGCCGGTGCGACGATCGCGGCCGGCGGCGTGCAGGTGATCGCCGTCGACGCCGCGGTGTTCAATACGAATTACGGCTTCCTGCCGACGTATCAGACGAATTGCACGACCGAAATCACCGTGCCCAAGCTCACCAACTACACGCCATGGGATCCCGACGGCGGCACACTGAACATGGCCAATACCAACGATCAGGCCGTTCTGGTCAATGGCACGGACATCGATAGCGACGCCATCGTCGACGCCGTCAGTTGGGGCAGCAGCACGTTTGCCTTCAACCCCGCGCTCACGGCCGCCGGCGACGGCATTTCCAGCGAGCGGATCGATCCGACCACGGACACCGATACCGGCGCCGACTGGCGTTTCGGATCGCCCTCCTCGCCCGGCACCGTGCCGTTAACGTCCACGCCCGAGCCCGCAAGTTTGGCCGTGCTCGGATTCGCCGCCGCCATCGGCCTCCGCCGTCGCGGCCGTTGATCTGCCTCACTTCCCCCGCTGTCGCGTTCGGACGCGACGGCGGGCTCTACTTTGAAAGGATGCACATGTCTACTCAACGCAAATCCGCTTTCACACTCGTCGAACTTCTGGTGGTGATCGGCATCATCGCCGTGCTGATCAGCATTCTCCTTCCGTCGTTGAACAAGGCCCGCGCGATGGCCCGCACGGCCGTCTGCATGTCGAACCTGCGCGTGCTGGGTCAGGCGACGGCGATGTATGTCAACGAGAAGAAAGGCTTTCTCCCCTACCCGACGACGACCTTCGGCGAGGAATCGCTCTGGTACAACTGCCTGGATCGCTACCTCGCCGGCCGTGAGGACAAGAGTCGCACCGGCGTCGCCGCCGGACGCATGTACACGCCTTACAAGCAGTGCGTCGTGTGGAACAGCTTCGACGGCAACCGCACGGGCCAAGGGCAGGACGGCCTGCGCGAGTATGCCAAGACCTACAAATGGAACTCCAACCTGCGTCACAACAATCCGTACAGCTATGCCAAGATCACGGAAGTGCCGCAGTCGTCGAATTTCGTGATGATCGCCGACGGCATTTCGCTCGATCAGGTCGGCAACATCATCAGTCAGTACGACAGCGGCCAGCTCTCGATCGGCATCAATGACCAGAATGACACCGGGGTTGCCGTCCGCCACAACGGCGGCGCGAACATCTGCTTCGTCGATGGCCACGCCGAAAACGTACGGCTGAAGACCTTCAAGAATCGGCTCACCAATGACCCAAAGTCGCTCGTCGATCGTTGGGAAGGCGAATACGTCAACGCCGCCGGCGCCCTGGTGAATCCGTCGACCCTCGCGAACTACAAAACCCTCGGCATTTCGCAACTGGGCCTGACACGGAATCCCAACATGCCGCTGGTGTGGTCCGTAGTCGGCAAGCTGTATCGCTGATCAAAGTTAAAGATGACCAACCCGCTCCTGAGGCGGCGCTGCCATGCAGCGCCGCCTGTTTTCGTTTGTGTCGCCCCTAGACAATCCGCCCTTGGCATCGCGACGACGCAAAAAAAGTGCAGGCGGCCCGGTCGTGGCGGGCCGCCTGCGGAGCTCACTGGGTTTTTCGATCCGTCGATTCGCTCGTGAGACCTTCGTGGTGATCGTTGGTTAGGCGGCTTCGCTAATCGTGCCGCTGCGTTCTTCGCGGCGGATGGCGGCCTTCTTGATGCGGCGGTTGCGGCCAACGCTCTGCTGATCCAGGCTGGCGCGGCGGTCGCTCTGGGTCTCGGCGACGCTCACGGCTTCGGCGGCGTCGGGGGCGTAGAGATCGGCACCGATCTCATCGGCGAGGCCTTCAGCCCGCTTGTAGATACCGCCGCAGCACATGATCTGCATGCCGGGGTTGCAGTTCACTTCGCGGACATAGTCGATCAGCTTGCGGACGCTCGGCACGCCGCTGGCGAGGGTGGCGAACATGACCAGCAGCTCGGGGCGGGTGTCGCCGACCATTTTCAGGATTTCGTCGTTGGCCACCCCGCCGCCGCCGAACTTCACGGTCCAGCCGGCGGATTCGAACAGGTCGGCCGCGATCTGGCCGCCGAGCTCTTCGGGTTCGTCGTTGCCGCAGAAGATCAGAACCTGGCGGCCGTTCGGCTTGCCCAGCGGCAGCTTGGCGGCGAGCTGGTCGGTCATCTGGCGGTTCAGGCGGGTGGCCAGGTTCATCTGCATCTGGCTGATCTGGTCGTCCTTGAACATCGCCCGGATGCTTTCCATCGTCGGCCAGATGAGGTCCGACAGGAGGCTGGCGGCCGTCATGCCGTCGGCAATGGCGACATCCAGCATGTTGCGGGCGGCGGTGCGATCGCCGGCAAGCAGCATCTGGGTGTAACGGGCGGCGAGGCGAGTGGACGACAGGTTCAGTTGCAGCGACATGGTGGTATCTCCAAAAATTCTATGATTCAGACAGCTTCGGCCTTCGTCCCTGACTCTCACTCGCCCGCCGGCATCGTGCCCCGGGTGTCCCAGCCTCACCCCTTGGTGTTAAGCTAGGCAATGTACACTGAAGATATCGTCTTTCCCATCTTAACATCTTTACCCATATTAACATTTGGTTCGTAATTTCATCCTGAATCATCACTTACAGCTTGGTGCCGTTTTTAACGTTCTGTCGCGAGAAAGGATTTTGAGACACTTATCCACAACGCGGCCTAAAAATGGGTTCATCTGACTGTCATTCCTAATGAGGAGGTGGCTATGCCCGATTCTGCCCCGCCCACCACGACACCGCCTGCTACGACACCGGCCATAGCTCCGCCGGCGGAGGCTGTTCCGATCGCCTCGCCGCCCGCCTCGCCCGTGGCGGTTCCCAGACGTCGGCACTCGATCCGCTGGGTGATCCTCATCCTTGTCCTGGTCATCGCGGGGATTGTCGGCGTGCCGTGGGTCATGCATTCCCTGCACACCGCCTCGACCGACGATGCTTATGTAAACGGGCATTTGACGTTCGTCGCGCCGCGCGTGGCCGGGCAGGTGGCGAAGGTGCTGGTGGACGACAACAACCGGGTCCGCCGCGGCGATCTGCTGGTGCAGTTGGATAAGGAGCCGTACGAGGTGCAGCGCAGTATCGCCGAAGCCGCCGTGACCGCCGCCAAGGCCGAACTGGCGACGGCCAAGGCGCAGGCCCGGGGAACGGTCGGGCAGGCGCGCAGCGCGCGGTTCGCGCTCGAACGGGCGATCGAAGACGTCGATAACCAGGCCGCCCTCCTCAAGGCCCGCATCGCCACGCTCAATGCCAAGAAGGCCAGCCTGAACAAAGCGCAAGCCGATTACGACCGCGCCATGCCGCTGGTGCAGTCGAACGCGTTGTCCAAGGAAGACTTCGGCACGCGAACGGCCGCCCTGCAAGTCGCACAAGCGCAGGTAGAGGAAGCCGTGCAGGGCGTCTACCAGTTGCGCGTGGCACTGGGCTTGGATATACCAACCGACCCGAATGCCGACCTGAGCAAGGTGCCGCCGGACCTGGATCAGACCTTCTCTGCCGTCCGGCAGGCACAGGCATCAGTCATTCAGGCGATCTCCGTCCTTGGTGTCGAAGATTCGTACAATAAAGGCCCACGGCAGATGATCGCCGACTTTTACAAGCGCGATCCGCAGGGCGACATCGACAAAATCTACGCCGTCCTGCTGAAGGACGCCCCGACCATTAAACAAGCCGAGGCCAAGCTCGCCCAGGCGGATCGCAATCTGGATCAGGCGAACCTCGACCTCAAATACTGCGATGTAGTCGCAGAGATTGACGGCGTCGTGACGCGTCGCAACGTCAATCCCGGCAACAATGTTGTCATCGGCCAGAGCATCATGGGCGTGCGCTCCCTGACGGACATCTGGGTCGACGCGAACTTCAAAGAAACACAGTTGGCCGGGCTGAAGATCGGGCTGCCGGTCGATCTGGATGTCGACATGTACGGCAGTCGCAAGGTGTTCAAGGGGCGCATCAGCGGCTTCACAATGGGCACCGGTTCGACCCTCGCGCTGCTGCCGGCCGAGAATGCAACGGGGAACTTTGTGAAGGTCGTGCAGCGCCTGCCGGTGCGGATTGACCTGATCGACTACACCCCGGACGAAGCGCCGCTGTTCATCGGCCTTTCGGTTGAACCGACGGTGGATCTCACGGCCGAGCCGAGCGGCCCTAACGCCGGCAAGCTGCTGCAACCGCTCATGGTCACCGCGGTGCCAAGCACGACGCCAAGCATGGTCCCCAGCACCGCCCCCGTCGCCGTGGAGGCGCGGCCATGACGGCGGTCGCATCTGCCCTTCCAATGCTGCAGCGCCGCACGATCAATCCGTGGATCGTCGCGGTGGCGGTCGTCATTCCGACGTTCATGGAGGTGCTGGATACCACCATTGCCAACGTCGCGCTGCGCTACATCGCTGGCGGCCTTTCTTCGCCGGCGACGGACAGTGAATGGGTCATCACCAGTTACTTGGCCGCCAACGCAATCATCCTGCCGATCTCCGGCTGGCTGGCCTCGCGGCTCGGGCGACGGAACTACTTTCTGATGTCGATCCTGGTGTTCACGCTCGCCTCCGCCCTGTGCGGGATGGCCACCAGCCTCAATGCGCTGATCGCCTTTCGAGTGCTGCAGGGCTTGGCGGGCGGCGGATTGCAGCCGTCGAGCCAATGCATTTTGCTCGATGCATTCCCGCCGGAGAAGCAGGGGCAAGCGATGACGCTCTTCGGCATCGCCGCGTTGCTGGCGCCGGTCGTCGGCCCGACCCTCGGCGGCTATCTGACCGACCACTACGGCTGGCGCTGGATCTTCTATCTGAATCTACCGGTGGGACTGCTCGCGTACTTCATCTGCCGCGCCGTCGTGACCGATCCGGATTATCTGGTCGAGCAACGACAGGCCGCCCGCAAGGCGCACAGCCGATTTGATTTAATCGGCCTGCTGCTGCTGTGCGTGGCGATGGTGTCGTGGGAAATCCTGCTCAGCAAAGGCCAGGAGTGGGATTGGTTAGGCGACCCGTTTCACCGCATCCACGCGCTGGCCGTGCTATTTGTCGGCAGCTTGATCGCGCTGGTGATTCGTGAGACGCGCATCGCCAATCCACTGATCAACTTCGCCACGCTGCTCAATCGCAACTTCCGCACCTGCTGCCTGGTGATTTTCTGCGCCTTCGGCGTGCTGTACGCCAACACCACAACGCTGCCCGGCCTGCTGCAATCGCTGTTCGGCTACGACGCGACGACCAGCGGCCTGGTGCTCTCGCCGGCGGGGTTTGGGGCGGTGATGGTGCTGTTCGTCGGCGGCATACTGCTGTCGCGCGGAACGGACGCGCGCTATCTGATGGGCGGCGGCCTGCTCGTGATGGGCGTCGGAAATTATTGGATGGCGCAGTTGAATCTATCGATCAGCCCGTGGCAGGTGGTCTGGCCGCGCGTAGTGGTGATTGCGGGGCTGTCGATGCTGTTCGCCCCGCTGAACGTGGCGGCCTTCGCGTCGATCCCGAAGGAACTGCGCGGTGCGGCAGTCGGCCTGCTGGCGCTGCTTCGCAATGAAGGCGGCAGTGTCGGCACGTCGCTGGCACAGACAATCCAGCAGCGGCGCGAACAGTTCCACACGCTTCGCCTGAATGAATCACTCGACCCCTTCAACCCGGCGGTCACCGAATACCTCAGCAACGGGCAGAAATTGTTCCATCAGCAACACGGCGATTGGCCACTGGCGGGCCAACAGTCGATCCGCGCGCTGGCAAACGTGCGGCACACGCAGGCGGCGTCGCTGGCGTATTTCGATGTGTTCTGGGTCTGCGCGGTCGTCGGCGTGGTGTTGCTGCTGCCGGTTTTCTTCATGCGGCGCTCGGTGGCTGCAAAAGGCGAGCACATCGCGGCCGAGTGAGCAAGATCCCGGCATGTCACCCTGCGACAAGGATTTCTGACACCGCCTGCCGCCGGCGGCGTCTGATCATACTAAGATGGCACGGATGAAAGCTGCGGCGTGGATCGGAATAGGCGTTGGTGCGGTACTGGTCGGCGGCGTATTGACGTGGTCGGCCGGGCGATTCGCGAAGCACGAACTGGCGACGACCCAGAAGGCCGCCATCGGCCCGAAGATCACCGGCACCGAGCCGGCGAACGAGGCGGTGGAAGTTTCCCCCGTCACCGGCGTGAAGGCCGCCGTCAGCCTGCCCAGCGGCGCCGGCGTGGATGAAAAGACCTTGGTCGACGGCGTGAGCCTGGTCCGCACCCGCGATGGCGCGGTCGTCGATGCCAACCTCAACAGCAGCGGCGCCGGCGACGACGTCGTCCTCGTCCCCAAAGCCCCGCTCGACCTCGGCACGCAATACACCTTCCGCGTCACCGCTAAGCTGAAAGACACCGCCGGCCAATCGTTCGACCCGCGGGAGATCACGTTCACCACCGCGAAGGCGTTCGCTGTCAGCGAGTTCCCGGCGGCGTTTGAGAAGATCGAGTTGAAGAATACTGCCTTGGAACGTGACGCGTTTACGTGTTTCGCGATAGGGAGTGATCACAAACTCTATGCGGGCACCTTCGCGGGGATGATTCACACCTTCACGATTAACTCAGACGGAACACTGACCGAGGGCAAGCCGATCACGAAAGTGATCGAGGCCAATCAAGGCCCGCGGCTAATCACCGGGCTGTGCTTTCAGCCGCAGGGAACACCAACGATTGGGGATTTTTCTGCCGAACATCTTTGGGTCAGCCACGGCCAGTTTGCAATGAAAAATGGTAAGCCAGAGGGTGCAGACGACTGGACCGGGAAGCTTAGCATTCTTTCGGAGGGAACGTGGACCAGCGACGGAGATGCACCCACAGGCCATCCAATAACATATACAGATGTGATTTTAGGATTACCCCGCGCGTACAAAGATCACCTCAATTTCCAGATGGCATTCGGGCCAGACCACGCCCTTTATGTGTCACAGGGCAGCAACACGAGCGTGGGTGACGCGGACATAAAATGGGGGTACCGACCAGAACGCAAGCTCACTGCGGCCGTACTGCGGATCGACTTAGATAAAATTTTCCCGGAAATTCCCAGCCCAGATGCCGATCGGCATTTGGGCCGAAGCAGTAAAGCGCCAGTGAATGTCGCAACCGAAGGCGGCAACCCCTACGACCCCGTCGCGAAAGATGCCCCGCTCACGCTCTATGCCACCGGCATCCGCAGCGGCTTTCACTTGCTGTTCCACCGCAACGGCCATCTCTACACCGGCGTGAACGGCGCGGCCGGCAACGAGGGGAATACGCCCGCGTCGCCGGACGGGAAGGTGCCCGCGATCCGTGACATCAAGCAGACCACCGACGACCTGCTGCTGAAGATCGAAAAGGGCGCGTACTACGGCCACCCGAATCCGGCCCGCGGTCAATACGCGCTCAACGGCGCGAATCCCACGGCCGGTGTCGATCCGATGGAAGTGCCGGCCTACCCCGTCGGCACGATGCCCGACGCCAACTGGCACGCCCCCGCGTTTGTCTTTGGCAAAAACTACAGCCCCAACGGTCTGATCGATTACCACGCTGACAAAGGCTCGCCCGCCGCCGCGCTCGACGGCTGCCTGCTCGTCACCCGCTACAGCGACGGCAAAGACGTGCTGGTGCTGAAGCTGAACGACGCCGGTGACGTCACCGAAACCATCGCCGGCCTCGACGGCCTCACCGGGCTGAACGCCCCGCTGGACATCATCCAAGCGCCCAACAGCGGCAACGTGTACGTCGCCGAATATGGCGGCAAACGCATCACGCTGCTGCGGCCGATTCTCGGCGTCAAAAGTATACACGCGCAGCGTACGATGGTGACCGCCGGCGTGGCGCGCTGAACGTCACGCCACAGAAACCCACAAATCGCCACGTGTAGCCGGCGAGCACGCTCGCCGTTCAATCGGCAATCGACGCTCACGCACCAGCAGGACTGTAATCCTGTCTGCGGTCACGCTCGGTGCAATCTAAAGCGCCCGGGGAACAGCGAGCATTCCCGCCGGCTACACGTGGCGCTTGGGAGCGTGACCCATCGTCGAGGCGTAACAGACGACTACGACGGCGGCAGCGCCGCCGTCGCCGGGGCGTCGAGGCTGCGGACGCGCTTCTTGCTGGTGTCCTTCGTCGCATCGTTATGATGCGGCTGCATCCCGCGCGCCATTGCGATCACGCCGGTACGGGCCAGCTCCTTGATGCCGTACGGCTGCATCAGTTCGATCAGGCTTTCCAGCTTCTGTTCCGTGCCGGTGATTTCGATCGTCAGTGAATCGCGGGCGACGTCGATGACGTTGGCGCGATACAGGTTGGCGATTTCAATGACTTCGCTGCGTTTCTCCGGGCCGACGCTGACGCTGATCAGCGCCAGATCGCGCTCGACGTAGGCCGTGTCCTTGAAGTCGCGCACTTTCACGACCGGCACCAGCTTGGCCAGCTGCTTGCGGACCTGCTCCAGCGTGTTCTCATCGGCCTCGCACACCACGGTGAGGCGGCTGAGCTCAGGGTTTTCCGTCCGGCCGACAACAAGGCTGTCAATATTGAAGCCGCGCGCCGAGAACATGCCGGCGACGCTGCTGAGCACGCCGGGTTCGTTGATGACAAGAGCCGAGATCACCGATCGCATAAGGTCCTTTCCGAGTCTATCGGATCGGCGAGTATACCGATCCGCCGGCCGGTGTAGAATGGCGGCGACCGATGTCCTTTGCCAAACGCCTGCTCCCGCTGTTCTGGGCCGTGCTCACGGTGGGCGTGGTTGCGGGCGTGGTTTGGGTCGGTTTGCAGCAGATTGGGCCGCCAACGGTCGCTGCCAATGCGGCCCATCCGGCCCCGTCGACGGTGCCGGCATTCCTTCGCGCCGGGCACGATTACTACGTCCTAGTGAAGCTGGTCGAATTCAACCCGAAGAAGCCGAACGGCGGTTCCTGGGACACCACCAGCGCCCCTGACGCCAAGGTGCTGATCAGTTGGCACGGCCAGCAGATTTTTGCCCTGCCGCAGCGGGAAGATCAGCTGATCAGCACGTGGGACCTGTTCCGGGTCAACGTCATGGACATCATCCGCAGCGGCGGCAGCGTGGACATCGCCTCGGCGATCAACGCGCCGATCGTGCGGGTCGAGCCGGGCGAAAAGATCACCATTGAAGTCCGCGACGCCGACGTGATCCGTGACGACGTGGCGATGAAGGTCGATCTGCAGCTGGACGAGTTGCGTAACGGGGAAAACGACATCCCCCCGCCGCGTGGCAGCGGACTGCGGCGGTTCATTGTGCAGGTGATCGACCGGGAAACGTCACTGTCGGACTTAGTCGCGTTGGCAGGGAAACGGTGATCTGGCCGATCCGCTTGCTGACGCTGCTCGCCGCCGCCTTGCTGGGGCTGGGCCTGATCGCGCCGTGCATGACGATTCAGCCGGCGTTTGGGAAGTACGAGACGTGGGTGCGCTTGCTCAACCCGGATTACACCCGGCCGACGACTTACTCTGTCCTCACCGGCATCGTCGCGATGATGCATCACGGCAATCGCGGGCTCGGCATTCTGCTGCTGTCGTTCTCCGGGTTCTTCCCCACCGCCAAGCTGGCAACGATGGCGTGGAGCACGCAGAAGCTGGCCGATCGGCGACGGCCGGGCGTGTGGCTGACGCTGGCGCATCACACCGGCAAATTCTCCATGCTCGACGTTCTGGTGCTGGCGCTGCTGGTCGTGGCCATTAAGGGGCTGCCCGGCGGCAGCACGATCACGCTCGGCTGGGGCGTGTGGGCGTTCGCGGGCAGCGTGGTGCTGAGCCTGGTCATTTCGATGATGCTGCACACGCTGGAGAAGCGACTCGTGTCGGCTGAGACGCCGGTGTCGTAGGGGCAACGTACATGTCGGCCGCGTGCGTTGCCGCCATCCGTCGGGGACCATGCATGTCGCCGGTACGAGTTCTTCATTTGCGCCGTGGCGGCGTGGCCGAAACTTCCGGATAAACGGTGGCGCCGTAGAGCAGGTCGCGAGTAAGGTCGCCTTGCACGAAATTCGTCTTTACGTCGGTGGCGAAGACCCAGTCGCGGTTGTTATCGCGGGTGAGATAGAGATTCGAGCCGACTTCGCCATACATCACATCTCGGCCGGCGCCGCCGTCGAGGGTGTCGCCGCCATTGCCGCCGTACATGCGGTCATCGCCGCTGCCGCCGCTGAGGTTATCGCGACCGCTGTTGCCATCGATCCAGTCGTTGCCGCCGAGGCCATAGACCTGATCGTCACCGCCGCCGCCGGTCAGGGTGTCGTTTAATTCGCCGCCGCCGACCAGGTCGTTGCCGTCGCCCGCGTTGACGTAAATGCCAAGGTCCGCGCAGTTTCCGAGAATCTGGTCATTGCCGCCCAGGGCGAACACCTGAATCGCCGTGACTTGGCTGATATCAAAGTTGTAGGTCTGCTTTCCGATGGCCACTCGAATGGGCTGGCCGCTGCCACGCGGCTGCCAGACGTGAATAACATCGGCGTCGTTCGTGCCGACCACCTTCAGCAGGCCGTCGCTCGTCAGGAGGGTCGGCGTGATCGCGACGGTGAGCGTGAACGTTTCGTCCCAATTCAAATGCCCATCACTGGCGCGCAGGGTGACGGGGAACGCGCCCGCGTCGTCCGCCGTCGGCAGTCCAGCCAAGGTGGCGGTGCCGTCGCCGTGGTCGGTGATACCGAGCCATGCCGGGCCTTGCGTGAGCGTGAAGGTGATCGCGTCGCCGTCGACGTCGGTCGCCAGCACGTTGGAAATGTAGGGGACGTCGGTCGCCGCGTAGGCGACGGGCGGCTGGTCCAGGCCCGGCGAATAATTCGATTGGCGCTCGACCGCGCCGACGTCATACGTCGGCGACCGGGGATAGCCGCGCGCGTCGCGACGCGGCGTTTCCGATGCAGCGGCGATGCCGAGCACCGGGCTGCCGGCCTCCGGCATCATCGTCGGGACTGGCCCACCGTTGGCCGTCAGGACGCCGAGCTGGGCATTCATCGGGCTGGCCGCGGTGCCGCCGCGGTTGGCATTGCTGCCCATGGTGATGCCGCTGTCATCGGCGATGCCGAGGACGTTGTTCTTGTAGTTCGTCCGGGCCACCATCGACACGTCGAAGCCGAAGGCATCCGCACCGACGGTCGCGGCGGCATTATCCGCGATCACGGTGTTGACCATTTTCAGCGTGTCGGTCGCGTCGGGGTTGCTGGTTCCGAAGGAGAACACGGCCGCCCCGCCGCCGAAGCTGTCTGCACCTGTGCCATTGGCGGCATTGCCGGCGATGGTGCAGTTGATGAGCGTCAGATCGCCGTCCAGGCCGATCGACAGGCCGCCGCCGAGCGAAGTTGCGATGGAGTCGCTGGTCAGGCCGACATCCGCCGTCGCCTGGTTGTTGGCAAAGGTGCAGTTGGTGAAGGAGCTGGCCCCGGCACCGAGCAACGCGACGCCGCCGCCGAGGGCGGTGGTTTCGCTGCCGTTGCCATATAGATCAGCCGTGCTGCCCGTGGCGTGGGCCTGGTTGGAATCAAACGTGCTGGAA
>JAQGHK010000352.1 GCA_028288875.1 Phycisphaerales bacterium
CGGGCGCACCTCTGTGCCTCGCGATGTTGATGACCGCGGTAGATCGAATGAATAAGATCAGCGTTTTTTCTTGGGCTTTTTCTTCTCCGACATGCTGACGGCCATGCTCGTGCCGAATATCCGGTCCGCATATTCCTTCAGCATTTCAGGATCCGGGCCCATGTCCGGCCCGTCGGGAGATGTCGGCTGTGGTTCGGCATCCAGATCAGGTGGATCGTATCCCTTCGGAGGGCCGTCCTGGACTTCCAAGGGCTTGCCATCTTCGGGGTGAGGTCCGTTCCACACTTCGACAATCTGCTTGTAGTCGTCCGGACTGAAGCGATAGAGAATCCGGTGGAGTCCCTTGTCCTCATGCACCTTGGCCTCTGGGAATCGTTGATTGCTGATCGACGGAATGGGTAGCAATCCGCCGACTGCGACGCCAGAGAGTTTCTCCAGTGCCTTGGCATACGCGACGATGTGAACACCACCCCGAACCAGCAGGAAACCGACCATGGCACGGGCGGTCGGGTCTTTCACCATCTCATACACACGGATCTTGTTGGCGCGGGCGCCGCATTCGAGGAAGAAGTTGTGCAACAGGTCGAGCTTCAAGTTGCCGCTGCTGTACACGTTCTGCCCGGTCCAGAAATTGCCTTGTGAGTCACCGCAATAGGCCTGCTGGCCCGTCGCGAGGAAGTGATAACTATTTCGGGCGTCCACCGCTTCAGTAAGTGGGCCCTTCTTTGGATCGCCATCGCGGGGGGTAGTCCCGGTCAACAACATGTTGATCGTGTAAGACACGGCCTCGATGTGTGAAAACTCTTCGGCCGCGATGTTGGCAATCAGGTCATAGAAGGGCCGGTACTGCTCGCGGCCACGAAAATTGAACGACTGGAACGTGTAGTTCATCAGCGTCGACATCTCGCCGAACTTCCCACCCAGCAGTTCCTGGACCGCCGCCGCATCATTCGCCGACGGGTTTTTGCAGGGCGGCAAGTCGAGCATCAATTTGTCCATCCGCGTGATCATTCGAATCCTCTGAGTGAATTGTGGAACGCCAGGAGAGGCTGTCCCAACGCATGAAATAATGTCGCTTCTCTGAAAACAAATCCTGTCTGGGGTGATTTCGAAAAATGGTTGCCCTCCTAGTCATCCTGCTCCAGCTCATCCGGCAGTTTCAGTCGGCCCACTTCGGTGGTCTGCACGGCGGGGGCCCAATCATCGTTGTTACAATTCGGGCACGGGCCGGGGCGTTTCCCCTCATCCCGTAGCACCGCACCACATGACCGACACGCAAAAGCTTCCGGCACTCGAAATTGCCGTTCGAACAATTTCATATCGCATGACGGCATCAAGCAGAGACCGGGCACGGGGTCCTGATCCCGGTAGATGCTGAAATGTCCATCGGCTTCGAGGTAACACCGCTTAACCTGCCCTAGATGCACCAGTCCTGCTTGACGCAGTGCGGAAAACAGGCGTTCGCGGGACATGACGCTCTGACGCATTACATCTAAATCAAGGCGTCCTTCGCTTACCATTGTCACGACGTCGCCCTGCAGCGTGACTTCGGCGCGACGACTGCAGAATGCCAGAAAATTCAGGCCCCTTTGATAGATGATGGCGATGCCCAGAATGACAATCGCCGGGAGAATGCCCCGGTCGGGCGCCTGCAACGGCACGCCGATCGCCGCGCCGAGCGTCACGATGATCGTGATCTCCATCGCGCTCATCTGCCCGGCGACCCTCTTGCCCATCAACCGCATGGCCACAAGCAGAATCACATACGTCACGATCGCCCGGCCCGCGACCTCGATCATGAAGGTCAGCGGCGCTTGGCCGAACAGCAGACGATACCAATCGGTCAGATGGATTTGATCAGGTTTCATACAACATCAGTCACGGAGTGTCTTTTGCAACGGCTGGCCCGTCGGCAAACGCTTTCGTCGCCAATGAGAGGCGAAGCGTTTCGAGCACTTGTCGCTGATCTTGAGCGCGTTTGATGAGTCGCCCGTAGTCGACTGCGTTGAGTGTCGGCGATATTTCGGCAACAGCAGAAAGCGCCACCCACAGCATCCGCTTACCCTCTACACCCAGCGACATGGCCTCGATCATTTCCATCAGCTGAAATGTCCCGCCCGCGCGATCGTCAATGCGGGCCTTTAGTCGCGTCAGCTTCTCGGCCAGCCACGCCGAAGTTGAGCGAACACGGCTTTGGCGGAAACCCAGATTCGCGATCAACTGTTCGAGCACTTTCCGGTCATCCGATACCTTTAAGCGAAGGCCGTCAATTACTTCCGCGAGCTCAGAACCGCGATTCATTTGCAGCAAATCGTCCAAGAGCGCCACCCCTGCGACAGCACCCGCGAGGTGGTCGTCAAGATAAGTTTCCAGCAAAGGGCTGACTGGGGATGAGGCCATCTTAGATTCCATGCGCAATGTGACGTGCTCCCCTTTCTTTTAGGCCGGTGGCCGCAGCCGCGGCGATTAAATAAAACGCTTCAGGAAAAACCTGAGCCGTGCGTTCTGATTGAAGCGCGACGCTCAGCTAGAATCGGGACATGCCTGCGGTCGAAATACCGTATTCACGTCTGCCTTGGCTCGTTCGTATGGCCACATGGGTTCTACTCGTGTTGACATGCGTTCCCGCCGCGTTTGCCCAGTCGGGACCCGTGCAAAAGAACTGGCCAATGGCCAGCGGCAACTATGAGAACAGCCGATATAGCGCGCTCGATCAGATCACTTCGGACAATGTGAAAAACCTTCGGGTCGCCTGGACGTTTGGTACGGGCGTGAACCGCGGGCACGAAGAAGCACCGGTTGTCGTTGGTTCGACGATGTACCTCGTTACGCCGTACCCGAATTTCCTGTACGCACTGGACCTGTCGCAATCGGGTGCAATCAAGTGGAAGTTTGAACCCAAGCCGCTTGCCGCCGCGCAGGGCGAAGCCTGTTGCGATTACGTCAATCGCGGCGTCGCGGTCGCCGATGGCCGCGTGTTCATGAATACGCTGGACGGTCGCACGATTGCCCTCGACGCCGATTCCGGCAAGTTGCTCTGGGATCGTCGCCTCTGCGACATCAATGTCGGCGAGACGATGACGATGGCGCCCCTCGTGATCGGCGACAAAGTCCTCGTGGGCAACGCCGGCAGTCAGTTCGGAGCACGCGGCTGGATTCAGGCCCTTGATGCCAAGTCCGGCACCACGGCCTGGAAGGCCTTCAGCACCGGGTCTGATGCCGATTGCCTGATCGGACCGTCGTTCAAGCCCTATTACGCTCAGGACCGCGGTCATGATCTCGGGATTTCCACCTGGCCGATTGATCAATGGAAGATCGGTGGGGGCACTGTCTGGGGCTGGGTGAGCTACGACCCTGATCTGGATCTGCTGTTCTACGGCACGGGTGATCCTGCCAGTTGGAATGCTGACGTGCGGCCGGGCGATAACAAGTGGTGTAGCGGCATCTTCGCCCGCCGCCCGAGCACCGGCGAGGCCGTCTGGTTCTATCAATACACCGCACACGATCTCTACGGCCATGACGGCATCAACGAAAGCATCGTGACCGACATTGAACTGAAGCCCGGTGAAGGCAAACGCAAAGTGCTTTTGCATGCCGACCGCAACGGGCATCTGTACGTTCTGGACCGTCAGAGCGGCGAGGTGCTGTCGGCGACGCCGTTTGTTCGCGTCACTGCCACCACTGGCGTTGATTTGAAGACGGGTTATCTCCAATTCGTCGCCGACAAGAAGCCGCAGCTAGGCAAGACCGTCCGCGATATCGCGCCCGCCGCGCCCGGTGGCAAGGACTGGCAGCCATCCGCGTTCTCTCCACGCACGGGGCTGATGTATCTGCCGCACCAGACGTTGTCGATGGATTTTGAAGAAGCGCCGGTCAACTACATCGCGGGCACGCCATACATCGGGGCACACGCCAAATTCTACGCCGACCCGGTCGACCCCGGCGACGGCAGCCGTGGCCGATTCACGGCGTGGGACCCCGCGGCACAGAAAGCGGCGTGGACGATCAAAGAGCGCTTCCCCGTCTGGTGCGGCACCGTCGTCACCGCCGGCGACGTGGTTTTCTACGGCACGATGGACCGCTGGTTTAAGGCGGTCGACGCCAAGACGGGCCGCGAGCTTTGGAAGTTTCAAGTCGACTCGGGCATCGTCAGTCAGCCGATCACGTACCTCGCTCCCGACGGCAAGCAATATGTCGCCGTTGTCGCCGGCGTCGGTGGATGGCCGGGCAAGATCGTGTCGAACGATCTGAAGCCGGAAGATCCGGGCAGCGCCCACGGTTTCGGCAACGCGATGAAGGATCTGCCCAACTACACGGCCAAGGGCGGCACACTATATGTGTTTTGTCTTCAATAAGGTCGCGATGTCACGTTCACGAACCATACGCCAGGCGATGCTCGCGTGCCTGTATGGCTTAACGCTCGCAGGCTGCAAACGCGAAGAGCGCGACTTCCACGGCGACGCCGCATCGGCCGACACAACGGCGTCGGTGCAACTGACCGAACTCGTGCCTGGCTTGCCGCCAAGCATTGAGCCGTCGGCCTCCGCCGCTGGTCCCGTTCGCGCGGATTTTGAGAAGGTCGCCTTTCATCTCAGCGAAGGCCAACGACTCTATGAACAGTTCAATTGCGTCGGCTGCCATGCCAACGGCGGCGGCGATATCGGCCCGCCGCTGATGGACGATGTGTGGCTTTATGGCGCGTCGCCTGAGCAGATTTACGCCAGTCTCGCCCAGGGCCGGCCCAACGGCATGCCCGCCTACGGCCGCAAGCTGTCGCGACAGCAGACCTGGCAGCTCGTGGCGTATGTCCGCAGTATGAGCGGCCTGACGCCTAAGGACGCGGCGCCGGCGCGGAATGATTTCACGCAGTCCGTCCCGCCGCCGAATTCGACGCCGGCGACGAATCCTGTCTCTGGTCCCAACCCATCGCCAACTGCGGAGCACGGCAGCCGATGACGCGCGGTGCTGCTCTATTCGCCACCCTCGTCAGTACCTCGCTGAGCGGCTGTTCGTCACTCCACTCTAATGAGTCCGCGCTCACGCCCGTCGGCCCGCAGGCGGGGCGGCTAGCGGTATTATTCTGGGCCTTTGCGGGCGTCGGCGTATTCGTCTGGACGACGGTGATCTTATTTCTGGTTCTGGGACTTTGGCGTCGCCGAAGCCGGGAGACGGTGCCGCTGCTGGACCCACCGCTATCACGCGAGCGGCGCATTGGCGTCGTCGTGACGGGCGCGGTGGCGCTGACGGTCGCGATCCTGTTCGCGCTCTTGATCGGCGAGTTCGGCACCGCCCGCGCCATGCACCGCTTTGCGGACAGCCCGAACGCCG
>JAQGHK010000363.1 GCA_028288875.1 Phycisphaerales bacterium
CAACGTCAACGAAGCCAAGCTTCGCGACAACCTCAAAATCGTCGAAGGCATGCCGTGGGATGAAGAGCTCATCCAGCGCGACATCCGCAAGATCGTCCGCGATTACAGCCCGCTCGGCTACATCTACCAGCCCGGCGTGAATGATCCGGACTATCTGAAGATTGAAACCAAGCCCGTCTTCCGCCGTGAGCCGGGCAAGGTAGAACTGGTATACGAAATCGCCGAAGGCAAGCCGTTCCACATCGGCCAGATCCTGCCGCGCGGCAACACACGGACGCAGGACAAGACGATTCTGCGTGAGCTCCGCCTCTCGCCCGGCGACACGTACGACTCCGGCAAGGTGCAGGACGCCATTGAGCGCCTGCGCGGCACGCCGCTCTTCTCATCGGTGAAAATCACCCCCGTCGGCGATTCGCCGGACGAGCGCGATCTGCTGGTGGAAGTCGAAGAAGCCCGCACCGCGACGCTGACCTTCGGCGCCGGCGTGAACAGCAACGGCGGTGTGGCCGGCAACATTACGTACACGCAGAAGAATTTCGATATCACGAACTTCCCGCGGTCGCTCAGCGATATCGGCGGCGACAAGAGCTTCGTCGGTGCCGGCCAGACGCTTCGCCTGAGCTTTGAGCCGGGCACAACCGCCACCAACGCCAGCATCCGGTTCACCGAGCCTTACCTGCTGGATCAGCCGTATAGCCTGTCGACCGAGGCGTACCTGCGCAACCGCCAGCGCGAAAACTACAACGACGACCGCATCGGCGGCCGCATCAATTTCGGGCACCGGTTTAACGACATCTACTCCGGCTCGGTCGGCCTGCGCCTGGAACAGATCGACATCAATCACATTCAGGACAAGCCCATTCGTGCGTTTGAAATCCTGGACGAGCAGGGCTCGCACTCACTCACCAGCGTCAGCCTGTCCGTGCGTCGAGACACGACCACCGGCGGCCTGCTGCCGAGCAAGGGCTCGAACACACAGCTCAGCTGGGAATCCGTCGGGGCGCTCGGCGGCGAGTACACGTTCCAGCGCTTCAGCCTGTCGCACGACCGTTATTACACGCTGGGCTCTGATCTGCTGGACCGCAAAACGATTCTGGCCTTCCATGGCGATGCCGGCTACATCAGCGGCGACGCGCCATTCTTCGAACGCTTCTACGGCGGCGGTATCAACAGCATCCGCGGTTTCGCCTTCCGCGGCGTCACCCCGCGTTCCGGCCCGGCGGATGACCGCATCGGCGGCGATTTCTCTGCGACCGGCACGGCCGAAATCAGCTACCCGCTGTACGAAGAGATCGTCCGCGGTGTGGTCTTCACCGACGTCGGCACGGTCGAACCCGATTTCGAGGTCGGCACAATTCGCAGCAGCATCGGCACCGGCTTCCGCGTCACGCTGCCATTCCTCGGCCAAGTGCCGATCGCGATCGACTTCGCCCTGCCGCTGACCAAAAACAGCCTGGACGACGTGCAGATCATCAGCTTCTCGCTCGGTTTCATTCCGTAAGCAGGCCACCTGCTCCGAACGCTTAATTCAGCTACAATGCCGGAATGATCGGCATTCTTGATTACGGCATGGCCAACCTTCGCTCGGTGCAGAACGCGTTCGCCCGCGTCGGCCACCCGGCGGAACTCATTTCGACGGCCGAGCAGGTCAAGGCGTGCGATCACCTCGTGCTGCCCGGCGTGGGCGCGTTCAATGACGCGATGAATGCCTTGCGCTCCAACGGCGTCGACCAAGCGATTGTCGAGCACGTGAAGGCCGGCCGACCGTTCCTGGGCATCTGCCTGGGGCTGCAGATGCTATTCGATGTCAGCTACGAGGACGGCAAGTGGCCGGGCCTGGGCATTCTCAAGGGCGAGTGCGTTCGTTTTGATGTTGATCAGCCCAGCGTTGGCCTGAAGGTGCCGCACATGGGTTGGAACCAGCTGGAAATTAAATCAAAGTCGCCGCTCCTGCGTGACGTGGCTGAGGGCAGCAATGTGTACTTCGTGCACGGCTACCACGTTGTCCCGACGGATGCGTCCGTCATCTCTACGACCACCGACTACGGCCGGCCGTTCGTCAGTTCGGTCTGGAAAGACAACATCGTCGCGACGCAGTTCCACCCGGAAAAGAGCCAAGCCGTCGGCCAGAAGCTCCTGCTGAACTTCGCGGCAATGTGAATTTAATCCGGCGCTACGGAGCTGCGAGCACCCGGCCCGTGGCAGCAGATTTAACTATCGAACCAGTGACAAGTTGCGCATCCGCGCATAGGCACGGAGCACGTACGCGTCGATTTCTTTGAAATCGACGCCATTCGACAGGTCGTAGTTCGCGGCGCGATAAAGCGCCCGCATGCGGGCCAGGGCTGGTGCGAGTTCGTCGTCACGCAGCCGTGTCGGGTTGTCGACGTCCATTCGCTTCAGGTTACGAACGTCCTGCGGCAGGATTTTCGCCACGTCGGTGTCATCCATGTAATAACGGAATAGCTGGCGCGCGTAGAGATTGGCTGCAATGCCGTACTTGTCTGAGGCGCGGCGGGCGAGGTCTTTGCGAACATCGCCAGTCGAATGCATGGCTTGCAGGTAGAGCGCATCGCCGGCCGTGAGCTGAGCGCGGGCGTTCAAATCAAGCACGTGCGACCGGTAGGTCAATTCGTCTTCGGCATAGTCGTGAATATGCAATTCATATTCGGCGGCAGCCCGCTCACACAGACGCGAGGCGTTGTTGAAGCGGAAAACGGTCTGATCAAACAGCGGCCCGGTGGGCAGACCGGCGTCGAGAATCAGATCAGGCGTGACCGTCAGCAGATCCGACTCTTCAGACGGCTGCGCGCGCCCGGCCAGATCGATCTCGGCCCGGACGGCGGCGTACCACTCTTCTTCGGCCCACTTTTCCAGGCTCATCGCCGAACGCGACGCGATTACGCGGTCTGAAAGCTGCGCGTGGCGGGCATTGCGGTGCTGCTGCAGCCATTCGCAGCGCTTGTAGTAGTTGAAAGCAAAGGCGTATGGCGAAACACCGTACGGGTACGGCTGGAATTCCACTAGGTATGGCATCGAACTGCCGTCGGCCGCATCGCCGGTGGCGGTGACGCCTTCACGCGGATGAAGGTACTGCGGCAGAACATTGTTCTGTGCGTCCAACACCACTTCGTGCTGAGTGGGCCGGCCGGCGGAATCGCGCCGTTCGCCGGCGGCGACGGCCTTCGTTTCGAACGTGACGGCCGGGTCATTGAGGCGGGCTTTGAGCGCTTCGCCGACGGGCTTCGGCAGGCTCAGATAAAGGTGAGTGCCTTCGTCGTCGGCCTCAAACGTGCCGAGTTGGAAGGTGTTGCCGCCGGCCAGCCGGGCCTCGCGAATGACCTTGTCCCGGTCGGCCGCGGTGAACGTCACGCGAATGCGATCAACGGGCGCCATCGTCTCGCTGCGCAGGCGCGAGCTGAAATACGCCTTCTCCGATGCCCCGCCGAACTTATCGAAATACAACCCGCCGATGGCAGCGAGGATATTGATGTTGTCCGGCCGTTCGCGGTCGACGCTGAAGCCGTACGCCAAGGCATCAAGGATGGTCGTGTACTTGTTCGGTACGTTCGCCATCTGGACGGAGATGTTGTAGGCCTTGTTCCAGATCTGGAACAGGTGGACCGTATCGAACTCCGGCTGCAGCAGGCGGATGAGTTCGACCTTCGTATCAAAGTCTTCCAGATCGCGATCGGTCTTCTGGTTTTCGCTGCTCGTCCAGAGCGCCATCACGAGCGGCCCACGCAACCCGCCCAACAGCAGACCCAGCGCGAAGCTGTTAACCTTGCTCAGGTCGGCATTGGCCGTTGCGGCGCTGTTGCGCGCGAGGTCCAGTTCATGGCGCTGCTTGAGCACCATGGAGCGTGTGACCCCGGCTCCCAGGATGGAAACGATCAGAGCACCAACGAGCGGAGCGGACGAGCGACGCGTCACGGCGCCACCTCTTTATTGCGAAGGAATACGTAAGCCAGCGTCATCAGCGGCAGGCCGAAAACGACGAATACTTCCAGCGGCGCGACCACGTCGCCGACCGTCAGCGAGGTGCCCCGCTCGATGCGATCGGTCACGCCAAAGGCTGTGATATCTGGCAGGACGCTGGACCCCAGTTGCAGCGTGCGGGAGAGCTTCTCGACCGACGTGTTGACGACGGTCGCGATGGGCGCGTTCGACGGGAAGAAGTCATTGGCCACTTGAGCGCCAATGCCGCTGCCAAGATCCACGTTCGACACGCCCCAGTGGCCGAGGATGATCAGCGTCGACAGTACCACGGCGATCGGCCAGGACAGGAACGTGCTGCACCAGAACGCTACTGTCGCCGTCAGTAAGGCCAGGAGCCAGAGGACGACCAGCGCCTTGAGCAGGTTAAAGCCGAAATATTCTCGCCCCGAGACCATTGAGATCGAAGAAACCGTCAAGCTCACGGTGTGGCCGTTCGCACGATTGCGAACCTGCAGATCGAATGTGCCGTCTTTAACGAACTCTTCGGGCAAATCAAAGAACACCGTCCGACGGCTTTCGGGATACACCACAGTCGGCGGGCTTGTTTTGCCGGTCTTCTGGTCGAACGCACGCACTTCAATCGTGCCGATGACCTCGCGATCGGTATCGCTGCCGGATGACTCCAAACCCACATTCAGTTCGAAGGGGACACGACCATTGCGGGACTTCGGAACGGGTGTGTTGCGGTACGCGTAAACGGCCACGGGTTGCACGCCGCGAGCGGGGCCGGAAAGCTGCTGCCCGGAGCGGATCGAGCTGCCGCGAAGCAGTGGCGGTCGGGCCGGACTGATCGGATGGGCCGACGTCTGTGAATCCGGGACGATAAGCGTGACCGAGCTGGATTTAATGTGATACTGGTAATCAACGCCCGGGCAGATCAACTGCACCAGGAACCGCGGCATGCTGGCAAGCTGGGTCGCGCGATCCGGAGGAATCTGAATCAGCACTGACTCGTTGCCGGCCGGGTCCTTCAGATTGACGTTCGCGCCCTTGCCGAGTTGTTCGACGGATAAGGCAACGTTGCCGGACATCGGATCGAGGATCTGCAGTGCAACGTTTGGCGGCAGCGGCGCGGCAGCGCCAGGGGCTGTCGTCGCGGCGCTACGCAACGGCTCGTAACCGATCTTCAAAGCGAAAACGAGGCCGAACGAGCCAGGCGCGGCATTCGGGTCGGCTGCCGAGGCAAGCTGCTTCGCATCGACTTCGAACGGCACGACCGCATCCTGCGCTGAACCCAGCAGCCAGCCGCCGTCATTGTCTTCCGGCGGACGAGCATATTGGCTCATCAACACGGGTCGGGTGACTTGCTGGGCCTGAAGAAGACCTTGTTCCTGAAAGTGTTCCAGCCAGACGCGACGCGTTGAGTCGGTATCGCCGGAGGCCAGTGCCTGATCGATCTGCCGGCCCAACCACCACGCTTGCGTGTGCAGATAGACCAGCGAGAACAAACCCATCACCAGCAGGATGACGGCCGAGACGCGGGCGAAGCCCACGATCTTGCCGAGCACGATCTCCAGCCGGGTGACCGGCTTGGTGACGATCGTGAAGATGACGCGGTTATCGATTTCGCGGGGCAGATTCGTCGCCGCCGTCACCAGTGCGATGATCGTGACGACCAGGCCGGTGGTGAACAGGCAGACCTTCACCGTCAGGCGGACGGCATCCTGCTCATCGAATGGCTTTTGAAATTGCGAGACGAGGATGATGCCCAGCATCGCCAGCGGCGTAATCCAGAGCACCCGGCGGCGGACGGCATCGCGGAAGCAGACGCCGCCGATCGCCCAGACGCGGCTCGGGCGCGAGCGGAGCAGATCGGGCAAACCATAGACCAGCAGGCCGAGCGCCACGATCACGGCGGACACGAACCAGTCCATGTGGTTACTGACGAAAACTGGTAGCGCGGCGAGCATCGGCATCATTCAATCCCGCGAGTCAGGAGATGCGGCCGCTTTTGAAGCGGCCGTCGCGACTTAGGTATCACTGCTGGTGTACGAACCGACGCCGCCCGTCTGGTCTCGCACGATTTTGATGAACAGGTCTTCGAGCGTGGTCGTCGGGTGCGTGACGGCAGCCTGGGCCCCGTAACGCTGCACGAACGTCCGCAACTCTTCGAGCTGAGCCGGGTTCAGGCCCTTCGCTTCGACTTGCGTAATGTCTTTGACTTGCACGAGGTCTTTCACGTGGCCGAGCGTCTGCATCCGGCCGCGGAACAGAATCGTGATGCGGTCGCACACGTCCTGCACATCGGCCAGCAAGTGGCTGCAGAGAATGACGGTTTTGCCCTGCTCTTTGAGCGAGACGATCAGGTCCTTCATTTCCCGTGTGCCGATCGGATCGAGGCCGGTGGTCGGCTCGTCCAGCAGCACAAGGTCCGGATCGTTGATCAGCGCCTGCGCCAGGCCGATGCGGCGGGCCATGCCCTTGCTGTACTCGCGAAGCTTTCGCTTGCGGGCCTTCTCATCCAGTCCAACCGTGTCAAGCAGGAGCGGCACACGCTTCTTCAAATCCCGGTGCGGAATCTTGAACTGGCGGCCCTAGAAATGCAGAGTCTCTTCGCCGGTGAGAAAGCGGTAGAGATAGGATTC
>JAQGHK010000389.1 GCA_028288875.1 Phycisphaerales bacterium
CCGAACAGCGTTTGCCGCTGCAGGTTCGTCACTTCGACGATATCCCGGTCGACCAGCGTCACCCGCCCCACGCCCGCGCGCACCAGCGCATCAGCCAGCACCGTGCCGAGCGCGCCGACCCCCACGATCAGAACCGAAGCCGCCGCCAAACGGGCCTGGCCGGCGTCGCCGATCTGGGGAAGCAGAGTCTGTCGGTGGTATCGCTCCATCGAGTCACTTATCATACGGGCTGAGAAAGAGGTTCACGATGCCCGCAGACACACAAGAGATTCTCGACGCCGCGAAAAAAGTCGGCGACTTGCTCGCCACTCACCCGGCGGTTGAAAAATACAAGCAGACCCAGAAGGCGCTTTCGGACGATCCCGTCGCCTCCAAGCTGCTGGCCGACTTCAACACGGTGCTGACCCAGATCAGCCACAACGAGCGGGCCGGCCTGAGCCCGACTGAAGAGCAGCGGAAAAAATACGAACTGCTGCAGCAGCAGATTTCCGGCCACCTGAAGTTCAAGAGCTACTCCATCGCCGAGTACGAACTGACGGACCTGCTCCGCAAGATCAGCCAGACTTGGCAGAAGCCGCTGGCCCGTCCCGGTGCGGCCGGTGGCGCTCCGGGCGGCGCGCCTGGTGGGCCCAGCCTGATGATTTGAGGCCTGATGATCTGATCGCCTTGAACAGCGGAGCATGGCATGGCCTTTTGGCTGGCAAAAACAGAACCGGATACCTACAGCTACGACGACCTCGTGCGCGAAAAGAAATGCACGTGGGACGGCGTCGCCAATCCGGGGGCGCTGAAGCACATCCGCTCGATCGCCAAGGGCGACAGCGTGTTCGTCTATCACACTGGCAAGGAAAAGGCCGTCATCGGTATCGCCGAGGCGACCACCGCCGGTTACGGCGATCCGGCCGTCATGGACCTGAAGCCCTCCAAGAAACTCAAACGCCCCGTCACGCTCAAAGAGATCAAGGCCGACAAAGCCTTTGAAGCCTGGGAACTGGTCAAACAGGCCCGGCTGAGCGTGATGCCCGTGCCCAAGGCACTGTGGGACCGGATCGAAAAACTCGCCGCTACCGACGCCGGAGACAGCCGATGACTGAAATCCCCCCGCCCACCAGCCTCCCCGCCTCGGCCTCCATCCCTCACCCGGACCCGGACGTCAGCACCGCCGACGATACGCAGGTCACCTACTACGAAGGCTCGCCCAAGCTCCGCGGTGAGCTGGGCCTGCTGTTCGTCTGGTCGCTCGTCGGCCTGGTGCTGTTCGCCACGCCGATCCTGATCGCGACGCTGACGAACACGCATGTCGTCTGGTGGGTCATCCTCATCGGCGTGGTCCTCGGCCTGTTCTGCTGGGTGATGCCCGGCGTGCTGATGCGCCGGGAGTTCTTCCGCATCACCAACTACCGCATCGACATCGAACGCGGCCTGCTGTTCAAGACCTACGACACCACCGAACTGTGGCACGTCGAAGACGTCCACCTGGCCCAAAGCCCGATCGACCGCATCTTCAACGTCGGCACGATCACCATCGTCAGCCATGACCCGACGAATCCTAGGCTCGAACTCAATAGCCTCAATGACCCGAAACGGCTGCTGGAAACGCTCAAGACTCGCATCATTGCGGTGAAGCGTCAGCGCGGCGTGGTGAAGCTCGACGCGGGGTGATCTTGTAGGGGCGACATACATGTCGCCCGGGATCATCGCGCACGCACGCGGGCGACATGTATGTCGCCCCTACGCAAATGGACCTCATTCGGTGCTCAAGCGTGCCGTCGCGCCGCCATCGACGACCATCGCTTGGCCGGTCATGAAGCTGCTGCGATCGTTGTCGGCGAGGAATAGGATCGTCTGGCCGATTTCGCGGGGTTGGCCGACGCGGCCCATCACGTGCTTTTTCCCGAGGCCGCGGACTTTCTTAGCGATGTCGTCGCCATTCACATGCCCGCGACCGAGACCAGCGTGCAGCATCGGCGTATCGACCGCACCCGGTAACACGGCGTTCGCGCGAACGCCGGCTTCACCGAATTCCAGTGCCATCGCGCGGGTGAGGGCCAGCAGCGCACCTTTGCTGGCGGCGTAAGCGGCGATGCCGGTGCTGGTTGCGATCGCGTGCACGCTGCTGACGTTCACCACCGCCCCGCCGCTGGCTTTCAACATCGGCCAGGCGTGCTGGACGCTGAGGAAAATCGACCGCACGTTGCACGCCATGATCTGGTCGAATTCTTCGACCTTGGTTTCCAGAATCGATTTGCAGATCTGGCACGCGGCGTTATTCACGAGCGCGTCGAGCCGGCCGATTTTGGTCGTGATCTGCTCAAAGATGTGGTGCGGGGCAGCTACGTCGCTCACGTCGGCGTGGATGAAATGCTCAACGGATTCCGGCACGTCGTCACGGCGGCGATCGATGCCGACGACCATCCAGCCCGCGTCGGCAAACACTTTCGCCGTCGCCCGGCCGATGCCGCCGCTGCAACCGGTGATCGCCATCACACGCTTCATGCCGCCGCCTTATTCGCCTGCCCGCCGCGCCGTACTTCACGCAGACCCGCCAGCAGATTCCTGATCGAGCTGTGGTGCACGCGTTCCCATGCGACTGGACTGCTGTTGCTGTTGTGCGGGGCCAGCAGCACGTTATCCATCGTCCGCAGTGGCGAGTTTTCCGGCAGCGGCTCGTGTTCGAACACGTCCATGCTCGCACCGGCGATTTCGCCGGCCGCTAGCGCACGGCAGAGCGCGGCTTCATCGATCACCGGTCCGCGGCTGGTGTTGATGACGACCGCCGTCTTCTTCATGTTCTTGAACTCGGCGACCGAGAGCAGATGTTTGCTGCTTCCGTTGAGATCGCAGTGAAGCGTCACGAAATCGCTGCGGCGAAGCAGTTCATCCTGCCCGACCTGCTGCAGGCCGGTGTCGGCCATCAGCCTGGCCTCGATCGGGCGAATGTCGGTTCCCAGGATCGTCATGCCGAATGCGGCCGCGCGTTTGGCGACGGCAGAACCGATGTTGCCCATGCCGATAATGCCCAGGGTGCATTCGCCGAGGCTGCGGCCGGCAATCTTTTCCCAGCGGCCGGCTTTCATGTGGTCGTCCATCCATGGCGTGCGGCGGGCGAAGCTCAGCAGGTACGCCATCACACTGTCTGCGACGGGCACGGTAAACGCGCCCGGCGTGTTGCCGATGCGCACGCCGAATTCGCGGCAGGCATCCGCATCAATGCTGTCGATGCCCGTGCCCCACTTGCTGATGATTTTCAGCTTCGGCGCGGCGGCGATCACTTTGCGCGTGTAGCGGTCATCGCCACAGATTGTGCCGTCCATGTCCGGCATGAGCTTCAGCAGATCGGCCTCTTCCAGCCGTTCATTGACGGCGGGAATAACGACCTCGCACCCGGCCGCTTCCAGCTCGGGCACGAAGCGGTCCGCGAACGGGATCATGTACGGCGCTGAGAGCAGCACGCGATACCGTTCGGTGCTCATGCCGCCACCTTCGTCTTCATTGGGTTCGCCAGGGCACGAGCCTGCATCATCATCTCGGCGATGTTGAAGTCGGCTTCGGTGTCGATGTCCCACGACTCGTCGCGCTCCAGTTCCGCCATGATCGGCTTACCGCCGATGCGGTTGCGATATGCTGTGAGCGAGCGGCGGTTGAACAGGTAGACACAGCTGTTTTCGGCAAAGACCGGCGACAGGTCCTGCGTGCGGCGAAGCACGGCGGGATCATGATTCACCGGCCGAGCGAATGCGTCCCACAGCCGCTGCTGCAAGGCAGTGACCGTGAAGAGCGAGTCGTAGTTGTCGCGCTTATCGATGAACCGCTGTATGAGGTCGGCGATCGTCTGCGGCCGCAACATCGGGTTGGTGCTATGCGTCTGCAGGAAGACGTCGCCGTCGACTTGCTGAACAGTGTTCAGCAGCACTTCATTCATCGACAGGCGGTCATCGCGAAGATCCTCCGGGCGGGCCAGAAGTGTGGCTTTGGGGAACTCGCGCTTGGCGATCTGTCGAATGGTGTCGCTGTCGGTATCAATGACAACGTGATTCACCGCGCCGCTGGCGTAGAGCGAATCAACGATATGACAAAACAGCGGCCGGCCCGCGAGCGGACGCCAATTTTTGCCGGGCACGCGGAGCGAGTCATTACGCATGGGAACGATGGCTGTGACGGTGGGTTTCATGCCGCCTCCTGAATTCGATTTTGGAACAACGTGGGGTACGACACTTTCGGAAAAATCTGCAGCTCGCCGCCGACGGTGGCGTCGATCACGCGACGCCCGTTCTGGCGGTAAACAAAGTCGGCGACGCGGTAGCTCATTTCGCTGCCTTCCAGATCGGGAAGGTGCCAGCGGAAGCCCGCGCCGAAATAGTTCGGATCAAAGTGATTCGGATCATCGCCGGTCATCACCGAAGCGGCGTGCGGTGTGCCATTGAACTGGTAGCTGTGATCCACGCCGACCAGGATCGCTTCGCTGAAGCCCATGTAGTAGGCAACCTGCAGCGCTACCATCGTGACGGTGTTGCCTTCCCAGCAGCCTTCGGTGAGATCGGTGAAGAACCACGATCGCAGGCCGCCGCGGGTGTGCAGGAACTGCATGTCTTGCTTGAAGTCGATCAGATCGCGGCAATGCCAGCCGACGAACTTGGGCATGCGCAGCTTGGCGATGTCCTTGGCACACTGTTCGACCACCAGTTCATTGACGACGACGTGGTAGGTCGTCTCAAAGCCCATGTTGTCGAAGTTCATGTAGATGCGGTTGGTGCCGAAAGTGACTTCGTTTTTCAGCAGCGACAAATCGGTGTTCCGCAGGCTCGGCCCGTTGCCGAGGATAAAGCAGCGTTTGCCGGCGTGCTTGTTGTGATATTGACCGAGGCGGCGCATGGAGGTGCGATATTTCGGGTGCTGCAGCTCGACGCGTCGAAACAGCGACCGCTGGGCCTTTTGGCCGATGACCTGGGAAATGGAGCGTGCGAGCAGACTCATGATGACTGATTTATCGGACGGTCGGCGGGCGGGACTTGATTATCGGGCGTGGGAAATGGCCTAAGTGCGAAAAACAGAGCGAATCTTGCTCCGAATATTCACAAACGCGCAGCGCGGGTTAAGTGCAGGGCCGGCCGGGGTTAGGAACGAAAAAATGGGTGTCGCGGTCGTACGGAGCTTGCCTAGACCGCCGTGGGACTTATGGCTGTCGCTTGCGTGATCGCCTTGCCCGAGGAAGGCGATCACGCAAGCGACGCGGCCACGGTTGCGGCGATGCCGTTCTGTCCTCTCTCCCGGCCGTACCGGGAGAGGAAGTTCAGCCGGCCGTTCTGAGGTGCAGGACGGTGCCGCCATAGCTTTAAATTTTACAGTCCTGCGCGCCAGTTGTCGGCCA
>JAQGHK010000404.1 GCA_028288875.1 Phycisphaerales bacterium
CGAAACGGATGATCGGCCTTCGCCCGGCCCGCGGCGAGGCGCTGCCAGAGGTCAGCAAGGATGTCGGCGGGCGTTTCGGCCATACGTCGTCGTCCGAATCATACTGGGGAACAGATACCAGCAACCCTGCGCCGTGTTGCCGAACTGGCAGCCCATCGTCATTTCAGCAGAACTGACACGATTTGGCGCTTGCGTCACAAGTACCGCGCGGCATTATGCGACATCTGCCACGGAGGACGTCGTGCGTGCTTATCCGCTTCAACCCGAAACGCTCCAGACCGCCGTTCGAAATCAGATGATAGAGCTGACCGCCGTCGTCGCGGCGGCGGTGGAGAAACGCTCCGTCAAATCCGGCATGGTGATTGTCTATGTCTCTCACACGACGGCCGCCATCACGATCAATGAAAATGCCGATCCGACGGTGAAAACGGATCTCCTCCGGAAGCTGGACACGCTGATCCCGCAGAATGAGGCCTACTACCGCCACGACGAAGGCAACAGCGACGCCCATCTCAAGGCTTCGCTGGTTGGCCAGAGCGTTACGGTGCTGATTGAGAACGGCCGCCTGCAGCTGGGCCGCTGGCAGGGCGTCTACCTCTGTGAATTTGATGGGCCGCGGGAGCGTCGAATCCTGATCAAGCTGGTGAGCTTTGATCCCGACACTGCCTAACCGGCACAGGTGGGCCGCGGCTGATCGAGTCGCACCGACACGTCGAAATAAAAAACCCGGCCCTGAGGCCGGGTTTTTTTTAAAGTGTCGGGGGGTGAGGAAGGAGGGGGGGGACCTTCCTCGGGGACAACCCCCGACATACCTGAACAGGTGCGTCAACACCCGCTCGAGTTGCTTGTATATGAACCACTTTAGCCGTCCCCAAATCGAAGTCAAGTTGCTTAATCGTTTCGTTACGGAGAAACTACGTAAGTGATTGATTTAAAATAGTTTATAAAAATTTAGCGGATGAAGATGTTTGAAATTGGCGACGGCAGAAAACGGCGAGTTAAACGGTTCAATAAATCGTCAAAACATCTGTATTAGTGAAGCGGCCCGTTTTTCCGAATCTGAGATTTGCGACCGAGGTGCTCTACGATTTTTGTTGCCAATCGAGTTCGACGCTGCCCGGAATGCCATGGACTTCGCGCGGAAAGACATAGTCTTTTCGAAGTGGATGACCCACCCAATCATCGGCCATCAGAATACGCCGCGGATCGGGGTGGCCGTCGAAAATGATACCGAACAGATCGAATGCCTCGCGCTCGTGCCAACCGGCCGCGGGCCAGAGGTCGGCGACCGTTGGAATGTGCGGCGATTCGCGGGGGCAGAATACTTTTACTGCGAATCGATGGCCGTGCGTGCTGCTCCAGAAATCCACAATAATGGCGAGCTTGCCATCGGCGGCGTAATCCATGCCGGTCAGGCACGCGAGCCAGTCAAATGCCAGAGATTTGCCTGTTTTCATGAGCGTCGCGAGCTCGCGCCAGTCCTGGGCATCGATATGAACGCGCGGGTGTTTGTCGTCAGTCACGACTGTGACTAACCGTTTACCTAACGCCGCGGTAAGCCGCTCCGCGATGTCGGCCGGTTGCAATAGTGTGGCTGCCATCAGGCGACCCCCGCGAATGAGGGGGTCGCCACCTTTGCGGGCCGCGCGAGCGTCTGGCGGCTAATCTTGTCCTGCAGCCGCATGATGCCTTCCAACAAGGCCTCCGGCCGCGGCGGACAGCCGGGGACATAGACGTCGACAGGTACCACCAAGTCGACGCCTTTAACGACGTTATAGCCCCACTTGAAGTACGGCCCGCCGCCGACGGTGCAGGCGCCCATGGCGATCACATATTTCGGGTCGGCCATCTGGTGGTACAGCCGCCGGACGCGGTCCGCCATTTTATAGTTTACCGTGCCAGCGACAATCATCAGGTCGGCCTGGCGCGGTGTGGCGCGGAAGGCGCCGGCGCCGAAGCGGTCAAGATCAAACCGACTGGCCGAAACCGCCATCATTTCGATCGCGCAGCACGCCAGGCCGAAGGTCATCGGCCAAAGGCTGTTCTTGCGACCCCAGTTGAGCGCGAAGTCCAGGCTGGTGACGATCAGGCCCGGCTCAAAACGATTCTCGATCCACGACATGCCTGAATTGTAAGGCAAAACCCAGCGATGCGGGAGAAAACCTGCGGCCATGCGGCCTCAAGCTTCGGCGGCGGCGGCGGCCTGGGCCTTGAGGCGGGCCTGCAGGATCGGTTCGATCACCGCCATGGTGCGGTCGGTCGCGCCGCGCTGACGCTGAACAACCTGCCGGGCGCGGACGCCGACATCGCCCGGATGGCGAAGCAGCCGGCCGATGGCTTCGGTAAGCTCGGGCGGTGTTTTGATCTCGACAATGCCGTCCGCCAGGCGAAGGGCGTTCATCGGCTCGGCAAAGTTCTGCGTGTACGGGCCGACGACAGTGGGCTTGCCGAGGGCACACGGCTCGATCATGTCGCTGCCGTGCTGCTTTTCACCCAGATCGACCAGCGTGCGGCCGACGAAAACGACGTCAGCGCGGGTGAAGAAGTTTCGTAGCTCGCCCATGGTGTCGCCGAGGATGACGGGAGGGAGCTTAGGCGAAGATGTTGGATGAGGATTGTCGCCTGCCTCGGTCGCGGCCGAATCGTCCGCGGGCGGATTTACACCTGCAACCAACGGACCCGCGCTTCGGCGTATGCAGGGATAGCCTGTGCGTTCGATGAGCGCGGCGACTTCGTCGAATCGCTCAGGCTTACGCGGGACGATGGCCAGTTGCAGATCGGGGAACTCAACCAGCAGGGCTTGATAGCTTTGCAGGACGAGTTCTTCTTCGCCCGGACCCGTGCTCCCGGCCACCCAGAGCGGATGCCGCAGGCCGATTTCGCTGGCGAGCGCGTCGGCGGCGATCGGGTCGATCGTGGTGCTGGCCGTGTCGAACTTCATCGTGCCGGTGACACTGGTGGTGGCCGGCTCGGCACCCAGGGTGAGAAAGCGATCGGCGTAGGCCTTCTCCTGCGCACAGACGGCCGTCAACCGGCGGAACATGCGGCGCGTCAGCCAGGAGCCGATGCGGAAGTTATTAAAGCTGCCGGCGGTGATTCGGCCATTGGCCAGAATCACCGGAATGCCGCGCAGCTCGCAGGCGTTTATGAAGTTCGGCCACAGCTCCAGCTCCATCAGGATGACGGCCAGCGGCTTGAGCGTGTCCAGTACCCGCGCGACGGCCGCGGAGAAGTCGAGCGGGTAGTAAATGAGCGTGACGTCCGACCGATTGCCATACACGGCCTCGGCGCGTTCATGGCCCGTTTGCGTGGTGGTGGAGACGACGACATGAAGATCCGGATGCCGTGCCCGCAGGCCGTCAATCAGTCCGCGTGCGGCGTTCAGTTCGCCGACACTGACCGCATGGACGATCACGCATGGCCCGCGGTCCTTGGCCGTTTCACCGACATCAAGCGCGACGTTGCCCATGCGCTGGTGAAACGCATCGAGCACCTTGCGGCGAGTCTTGCTGCGCACGGCCCACACGGGGGCGCTGACGCCCAGTCCGAAGCCGTATGCAATATCGTAGAAGTTAATCGCCATCAGCCGCGGCCGACAATACGCTCACCCGCCGGTGCGGGCAACCGTGTCGGGCGTTCACTTGCCCATCAACCGAACCGCCGTCCACGCTTCACTGCTCACGGGCATGTAGCCAGCCTCGGCTAATACCTTCTGGCCGTTCATGCTGCCGAGCCACGTGCGGAGTTTGAACAACGCGTCATCGCTGCGCAGCTCGGCGCGGGTGAGCACGTAAATCGGCGTCGTCAGCGGGTACTCGCCGCTGGCCACGCGACTCGGTTCCGGCAGCACGCCGTCGACAGCAAGCGTCTTCAATCGGCCGTCACGCTTCATGTTGGTCGCATAGGCGAACACGCTGAAGCCAATGGTTTCCGGATCTTCCAGGCTCGCGTCCAGCACCAGTTTGGTGCTGGAGAGCGCCTTGCTGATTGGCAGTTCGGGCATGGGTTTGCCGACGAGAAGAATCTGGCGGAGCAGTTCCTCGCTGCCCGTGCCCCGAGCGCGATAGGCGACGGTAATCGGCTCGGGCGCGATCTTGGCCGTTACTGGAAGAGTGGCTTCCCCAAGGTCTTTCCACGTTTTGGTTTGGCCGGTGAAGATCTTGGTGAGCTGGTCACGACTGAGTTCATTCACCGGATTGGCAACATTGACAGTAAAGACCAGCGCTTCGGTCGCGACGAGGTCGCTGCGCAGTTTCACCTTTGCGGCGGCGGCGGTTTCGGCTTCGGTTGAAGTGGGCAGCCGCGGGATCAGGATCAGGTCGGCTTCACCTTTGATGAGGCGCTGGATCGCAACGTCAGTACCGCCGGGTTCGCGGCTGAGGACGTCGTTGGTCATCGCGTCCGGGTTCGTTCCTTCCGGGAGGGCCGGAGAGAAGTCGAGCGCGCCGTAACCAGCGAATGCTTGGTACGGAATGCTGTTGAGCTTCATCGCCAGCAGCCGCATAAGCGGTGCCGCGCCGACGGCGGTGTCGATGCGTTTCAGCGTGTCCAGCTTGAGCACTGGCGTAGGAATGTCGGCCGTGTCGACCGACGCCTCACCGGCGCGGGCAACCGCATTCGACGTAGTCGTCGTCGGACGAGTAGCGAGCTTAGGGCGTGTGATGATTTCCACCACGCGGCCTTCAGAGGCGGCCGGGGCCTTGGACCGGTTTGCTGTCGGGACGGGCGTTGGTGCAGGCGAAGGCTGCGGCTTAGCCGCGATGCCCGGCACGGTTTGAATCGGTCCTAATACGGGCTCACCCGGGTCACTGGGGGTGGGGCGCAGTGGTTTCAGCGGGCCGGTCTTCTGCGAGGCGCAACCGGCCACGACTGCGGCCGTCGCGAGGAACAGGACAAACTTGTGCATAACCGATTGATCGGGCAATTGAGCCTCCTCTGACTACCGAAACCGCGGCCGTAAGATGGCCGGTCGCGAATTTACCTAAGGATCAGTCAGAGGGCACGCGGCGGTGCGCGATCAAACAGCGACGACGGGCAGATAAAGACGCCGCTTGGCCAGATAATGGGCCACCGCCGGTACGACCAGACCATCGATCGGCTCGCCCGCGCGCAGGCGGCGGCGAATGTCCGTGGCGCTGACCTCAATCTGCGGCACGACAACGACATGATCACGTAATGCGCGAACTGTGGGGTGCACCAATTCCCAGTCAATCGCATGGCCCGGCCGGGCCATCACCCAGAACTTGGCCAGGCTCAGCAGCGATTCAAAATCGCGCCAGCGATGGAAGTTGAGCAACTGATCGGCCCCGATCAGCCAGTTGATCGGGGCGACGCCCTCTTCGGCTAATTCGTTGACCGTATCAATGGTGTACGTCGTTCCCGCCCGCTCGACTTCGCGATCATCGACATGAAACGGAACGGCCGCCCCGGCAGAGACGGCGGCGAGTTCGGTCATCGCCAGACGATCGGCCGCCGGTGCCAAATCCAATGGGTCTTTTAATGCGGATTGGCCGGTCGGGATCAGCACAACGCCATCCAAGCCGGCGGCGACAGCGGCTGCGGCAGGGCAGGCGATATGCGCCAAATGCGGCGGGTTAAAGCTCCCCCCGAAGTAAAGGTAATTGGCCATCAGAATCCATCCTCAAAGCCACTGAAACGGCAATTGTGAAGTTTTTCGCAAAATAAAAGGCTTTTCACCGATCGGCCAGTTGATGTTCATTCGTCTGACTTACAACCATTGAAGTGAAAAGAGCCGTCCCAATGACTTCCGCACTCGAAACAACCCTCGCCACCCCACACGCTGCCGGGCCCGGCAGCCGCCGCGGGATGATAGGGCACTCGAAACCGGAAATCCGGCCGGCCTGTACTATCGTATCTGTTGGTACAGAAGTGAAATCCCGCGGCGGTACGTCGATAAGCCCGACGACTGAACGCTTAACCGAAGGACGAATCAAAATGCCGACTCTCGCACCCATCAAAGAATCGACGGCGAAAGCAGTGACTGTTAAGAAGCCTCGCTCGGCCGCAATTCCGCGCGTTCTGCGGGCCCAGGCCGAACAGATTCTGCTTGGCACGTACGCATTCATGGATTCGCCGCCGTTCCATGAAAAGAATTGTGAAGCCGAACTGTTCGAAGCAAACGAACCAACGCTGCCATTGGTCGCGTGGTATCAACCGACCCGTGACGACGTCTCTGGCCAAACCTCGACGGGCACGCCTCAGTTGATGAAGGCCCCCGAAGAGAAGCTGATGTTCCTTCGCTACAACTTCAGCAAGTTTCGGCTGACCCAGCTCCAGGAAAAGGCCCAGAAAGACGGACTGACCAAGGAACTGGCCACCCAGTTGGTCGACTGGCATCACAAGATGGAACATTTCCGCGAATACCTGACGCGGACGAATCTCGCCCTTGTACTGGCAATGGCCAAGCGCACCCGCCTCGGCGATATCGATTTCGCCGAAGTCGTCAGCGAAGGCAACATGGCCCTCCTGCGGGCCGTGGATAAGTTCAATGTCGATCGCGGCTTTAAATTCAGCACCTATGCGTGCCGCGCCATCCTGAAAGCCTTCAGCCGCACCGCTCAGAAGCACAGCCGTCATCGCATGCGGTTTCCGGTTGAATTCGAACCGGAACAGGAAAAGAGCGATTGGTCGGACAAGAAGCGTGATGCCGTCCAGGACGACATCGTCGACGAGCTCAAGCAGATCGTCGATCGCAACCTAGCCCAGCTCAGCAATATCGAGCAAACGGTGATCAAGCAGCGCTTCAACTGGAACCAAGCCAG
>JAQGHK010000418.1 GCA_028288875.1 Phycisphaerales bacterium
TCTTAGTCCCCTTTGCCGGTAATCCGGGAGAGGGGACAAGATCACGGTTTCGGTAATACGTTGTTGGCCTTGGCCCAGACGTCCCACATCGCGACCATTTTCGCGACACGGTCGGACTGATCCTTGGCCAGGTCATGGATTTCAGTTTGGTCTGTATTCAGGTCGTACAGGTGCCACTCTTTTTCGTCGCGATCACGGATGGCCTTGAAGCCGTCGGGCGTCAGCACGCTGCGGCCGCCTTCGTGTTCGCCGTACATCACCGGGTAATTCGAGAGCTTCTTCTCGCCTTGCAGTAACGGCAGCAGCGAGACGCCTTGCATGGCGTGCGGGGTTTTGCCGGCGAAGGTGTCGGGCAGCTTCACGCCGGCGATATCGAGGGCCGTTGGCATCAGGTCGATGATGTGGCCGCGCTCGGTGAGGATGGAGCCATTCGCCACCTTCAGGCCGGCAGGCCAGTGGACGATCATGCCGGTGCGCTCGCCGCCGTTGTACTGGCTGGCCTTGGCCTTGCGGTACGGCGTGTTGGCGACGTTCGCCCAGTTGCGGCCGATGTAGAAGAACGTGTGTTCGCCGCCTGCGAGCAGCGTCAGGTCATCGGTCTTGTGAATGATCGGCTTGCCGTCTCGGGCGATGCTCGGGCGATCAAAACCGGGGCCGTAGGCTTCTTCGGGACTTGCGCCATTGTCGGACAGGAAGAAGATGATGGTGTTGTCCCACTGGCCGGTCTCTTTGAGGGCGGCGAAGACTTTGCCAAGGCCCTGATCCAGCCGATCGATCATCGCGGCGTGAGCTTGGAACAGCGCCGAGCGCCACTTCTTTTCCTCGGGGCTGAGCTTGTCCCACCCTTGGCCGAGCGTCTTGGGCAGTTCGGCGGTCTTCGGATCGACCAGGCCCATCTCGACCATGCGCTTGTAGCGGGCCTGCCGCTCGGCGTCATAGCCTTCGGTGAACTTGCCCTGATACTTGGCGATGTCTTCCGGCAAGGCATGCAACGGCCAGTGCGGCGCGTTGTTGGCGAGGTACATGAAGAACGGCTTGCCGTCGGCGGCCGTCTGCTTGATGTACGCGGCCGCGCGATCGTTGATCGCATCGGTCATATAGAAGTTGTCGGGCACTTCTTTGACGGGCGTTTCACCGTCGACGAGCGAGAACGGGTTGTAGTAATCGACCAGGCCCCAGAGCGCGCCCCAATAGGTTTCAAAGCCGCGGCGCGTGGGATATTGCTCGATGGGGCAGAAGACGTCGGGGAAGGTCTGGCGATTCAGGTCCTTTAAGTGATCCGGCCGCTGGAGCGTGTTGGCCAGGTGCCACTTGCCGAAGAGCGCGGTGTGATAGCCGTTGGCCTTGAGGACTTCCGCAATCGTGGGCGCGTCGAGCCGGATGTGGCCGAGATAGCCTTCGACATCGGTCTTTTCGCTCATGCCGCCCATGCCCGCTTCGTGCGGATACAGGCCGGTCATCAGCGACGCGCGGCTGGGGCAGCAGCGGGCGTCATTAAAGATGCCGGTGAAGCGAACGCCCCCTTTGGCGAGGGCATCTAAGTTGGGCGTGTGGATTTCGCTGCCGAAGCAGCCGAGGTCTGAATAGCCGAGATCATCGGCGAGGACGAACATGACGTTGGGGCGTTTAGCCGGCGCGGCCTGTGCGGATGCGAAATGAGCGAGCGGGCCGACACAAAGACCCAGCGCGAGAATTGCGAAACGCGACAGACTTCCCATCCAACCCTCCACGATCTATTCGTAGCTTTGAACCCGCAGCCTTGGATGTCTCCAACGCCTTGGACCTCGTTGCACCGATCGCCGAACTCGCGTTGGCTCGCCGTGCCAGGCGAGCGAGACACGCCGGCCTGAACCGCCGCTTTGCTTCTGCGAGCCGTTCAAGCCGATTTCGATTTATTGCTGGGCCACTCCACCAAGCCCCCGCCGGCATCTTAGGACAACTCGCCGCACTTTGCGACCCGTTATCCTACTATTTCAGCGAGCGGAAATGATACATTAAGTCATTTTTGTCTCAAGGACGCGGCGTTATTATTTCCGCTTCGTTTTCCAACCACACCTTGAGCCCGTACTGCAGAATTATGCAGTTTTTTGAGATTATTTTGCCCTTTTGCCGGCATTGGCTTGATCGTAATCAGCCGGACGACAGCGAATTGTCCGAAAGTCCGCTTTCAATGACACAGATCGCCAATCCCGCGGCACTGCCTAATGTGTCGATTTGTATCACATCATATTATGCCATAATGGTTGAGTTGTTTATTGCCGATCCGTTGGGACAGGGATAAAATGTCGCATGCGCGACGTCAGTTCGGGCGGAATTGCACGGTTGTGCGAAGCGGTGCGCCGAACGGATCGCGACCGGCCAACCACAGAGGAACGATGAGGATCAGAAACAATCGTCAGAAACAGGGACAAGGAACGACGCGCGGCTTCACGCTGGTGGAGCTGCTGGTGGTGATTGGCATCATTGGATTGCTGATCAGCATCCTGCTGCCCTCCCTCAACAAGGCGCGCCAGGCGGCCAGTGCGATCAAATGCCTGTCGAACCTCAGGCAAATGGGCGTGCTGACGCAGCTTTATGCCAACGCTTATAAGAATTCGCTCCCGCCGGCCGAATACCACCGGCTGGACGATAAGAGCACGCCGGGCAGCAATGTCGCGGTGACCTGGGGCGCGTTGCTGGCCCAGCAGATGCGGGTCGGTACGGGCGTGGCGATTGGCAACGCGCCGAACGACCCGAACGGGGCCGACGCCAATCGGCAACGGCAGATGTTCATCTGCCCTGATGCCGTCACCGCCCCGAACGGTGCGGCGGTATCGAACACCTATTCTTCGCACCCACTACTGGTGCCGGTATCGGGCCTATCGGTCGGCGTGCCGAACGGGTACCCCGGCCCTCACCCTTTCGCCGCCAGATTCACTCAGCGGCGGCCGTACCGGTTGAACAACATCCGGCGTTCGGGCGAAATCATCTTGTATTTCGACGCCACGCTGTACGCAGCAAGCACCTTCGCCGCTCAAACAGACGGCTATAACATCGATTTCAACCGGCTCAATGCGAATAACTCGGGCGCCCCGCAGACCCATCTGCTGACGGGCTATCCGCTGGCCGCCCCGGCGGACATGAATGCTTCGATCGATTACGGGTTGAACATCGATACGAAGTTCACCGTCAGCGGCGACCCCGCCGACGCTACCACCCGCACAATCGG
>JAQGHK010000426.1 GCA_028288875.1 Phycisphaerales bacterium
CGGTCCGGTCAAATATGTGCTGTCCGGATCCGGCCATATCGCCGGCGTGGTCAATCCGCCGGCATCCAACAAATATCAGTACTGGACCGGCGGGACGCCGACAGGCGATTTCGGCGAATGGATCGCCAGGGCTATCGACCATCCCGGCTCCTGGTGGCCACACTGGCAAAGCTGGATCGAGGCCAAGGACAACACCCGCGTACCCGCCCGCACCCCCGGCAAGCATATGAAAACCCTGGGCGATGCTCCCGGTACCTATGTCAAGGTGCGTGTGTAACGGACTGTAATGTCTGGTGAGTTGACGACCCGGTAAAAGCGGGCGAAATGTGGCGTCAACCACGAAGCAGCCTTAATTCGTCCGCGACTGCTGAATTTCGGTCAGGCTTGCGGATTTGACACAGGTCTCGTTTCCGGGTCGGGGACAAGAATCATCGTGACGTAGACGTTCAGTCGCCGCGCCACGGTGTACCGGCCGGACACCGAGGGGGAATTTGTTTTGAAATCAGCAGGATCGTGCCTGGCGAAGGGAGAAAGTCGCGCTATTGCGGCCGCGCTCTTCTCCGTGCTTCTGGCATCCTGTACCTCGGCTGGCGACCCCACAATGTCGGTCGGCATGCCCGGATACAACGCAACAACGACGGAAATGACCACGGCTTCCGGCGTGCACCAGGTGGCGACGGCTGATTCCTCGTCGCAGATGGCTGCTCATCCGCAGATGACGATGACCGCCGAAGGTGATGCGGCCCTTCCCGAGGAAGTGGCTTACGTGCCAATGGCCAAGCCCGAGGTCGCCTTTCCGATCACGACGCCGGCGGGCGCGGAAACAATTGCCGGCACGACGCCGCAGCCGCTGGTGCAACCCGCCCAGACAGAGCAACAGACCGACGCGGTCGCCGCGAAGATCGCCGCCGCCGATGCCCAGGTGACCGCGCCCACGCCCCAGCCCAAGCCGGCGGCCCCCGCGATGACCAATCCGGTCTATGTCACCGCGGGTGAGATGCCGCGACCCCAGGCCGACACACCCAAGAAAAAGGGCTTCCTGGCCTCGTTGTTCGGCGCCACGCCGGCTTCGGCCACCCCTGCTCCGCTCGTCACCACGCGGTCCGGCGAGCAGCCCACCGCAGCTCAGGCCAAGGCAACACCGCCTGCACCACCGCCTTCCGCGGCAAAGCCGATCATCACGCTGGCAACAGCGGATTCCTCGCAAAAGCCGGTACAACTCGCTTCAGTGGGCGGCGATACAAGCCACTACACCAGCGATGCGCTGCCCGGCGTGCGCCAGACGGCACTGTTCGAGATCAAGCGCAAATCCGGCCTCGACGACGAGAGCGACGTGGACCTGAACGAGGACGAAGGCTCGGGCGGCCCCTATCAGGTCGCATCCGCCGCTGGCCTTGCCCGGCTGGCGCCGAACGGACTGCTCAAGCAGAACGAGACCGTCGATGTCGCCTGCCTGAAGCCGTCGCTGGTGCGCGTGCTGAAGACGATCGAAGGCCACTACGGCCGGAAGATGGTCGTGACCTCTGGCTACCGCGATCCTGCCCGTAACCGCCGCGCCAACGGCGCGAAGAATTCGCTGCACATGTACTGCGCCGCCGCCGACATCCAGGTTCCCGGCGTCTCGAAGTGGGAACTGGCAAGCTACATCCGCACCATGCCCGGCCGCGGCGGCGTCGGCACTTACTGCCACACCGAATCGGTGCACGTCGATGTCGGCCCCGAGCGCGACTGGAACTGGCGTTGCCGCCGGCGCAGTGGCGGCAGCGATGGCGGCGACGGCTAACCTGTTCAGCGCCTCCGACTGGTGCGGGCACCGCGCTGGCCAGCGCCGCGCCACCTGAATTTGGCTGCCGAAAACTCTCTTCCGAAACAATTGAAAAAAGTTGTCGCAGGCAGCGACAGACGGGTTGCCGGTTGCGAACAACGCAACTATAAGCCCCACATCTGAGCGCGCCCATCGTCTAGCGGTCAGGACACCGCCCTTTCACGGCGGTAACAGGGGTTCGATTCCCCTTGGGCGTACCAGACACTCCACTGACTTGGCAGCCAGCAACGCAAAACCGCCAACAAGCCGTTTGTTGCCCCTATCTTCCAAAGATTCGTGGGGACGCCGCCCTGATCAAAGATTGAAGACGTGCGATGCCGTCAGCCCGGCGAGCAGCACGCCCACAAGGAGAGCGATGATCGAGGCGAGGAACCAGCGCAGCGTGACCTGATAGACCGGCTCGTCGTCGTCTCGTGGGAGCAACGACCGCCATAGCGCGACGAGCTGAAGGACGATGGCCAGTGCGAGCAGCAGCGTCGCCAGGATCGAGGCAATCGTCCACCCGCCCTCAGCTTCGAAATTCCAGTACCGCAGGAAAAGAAGCGAAAATCCGAGCAGCACGGTGATCGCGGAGATCACACCCTGTCGGTAGCCGCCGGGCAAGGGAACTCTGCGCGCCTTGATTGCCTGAGAGCCTGGCTCGATGGTTTCCGGGCGCTCGATCTCGCGATCGGAATCGTCGTCCTGGCGCTTGGGTGGGTCGATCATGCTGTTCACAATACCGCTGGCGTCGGCATCGTCAAACGGTGACGACTTTCAAAGGTATCGTTCGCCATCGGCCCTCGCTGTTCCATATCCGCAACCCCGGTGACGGGCGCGCCGACCGACGATTGAGGCCAGCAGGAGGCGGCCGGCATTTTGAGAAAATTGTGCTTTACAAAATTTGCTCAAAACGGCGATATCTGGATTATCGGTAGCGGATTGATATGCCCCAACCGGCCAAGCCACTGCTTGCATAGTCTGGCTGCGGGCGATACTTTGAAAGCCAAGATATCAAGCGGCACAATTGCCGAGTTTCCGGCCACTTTGCGTGATGGAAATACTCTTCGGGCTTGGGTTTTTGGCACTGTTCAGCGTAAGCGCGATCGGTGGGGTGGTGTTGCGCGCATGGCTACCCGAAGACCATTTTTCAAAGGACAATATGGACGCGGTAAGCCTGGGCACAGGTCTCCTCGTCACCTTCACTGCCTTGGTCCTCAGCCTGCAGTTATCTTCGGCGAGATCGGCCTTTGATGGAGCCAACCGTGACCGCTCCCTCTATGCCGCCAAATTGGCACGTCTCGACGAGTGCCTTCGAAATCTTGGCCCCGAGACGGAGCCGACAAGACAACGTCTTCGCCAATATACCGCTGCCGTCATAGCTAGCACGTGGCCCCATGAGGCCGCGCCCGTCGTCGAGGGCATGCCGGATGTTCATCACATGGCCATAAGTGGCGAAGATGCAGAACTGAAGGCCATCATGAACGAAATCGGGGCATCGATCGACTCTGTGGCGCCTGCAGATACTGCACACATAAACATGGCTGCCAGGTGCCGATTGAATTTCACAATGGTTGAAGAGAGCCGTTGGTCGGTCATTGAAGATTCAGAGCGGGCGGCCAGCAATTCATACAGCGGCATAGTCAGCTTCTGGCTGGTGCTGGTGTTCTTTAGCTTTGGACTGCAAGTTCCGCGGCGGATGGTGAGTGCGATCGTCCTGGCAATCTCGGTCGTGGCCGTGGCCAGCGTGATGTTCGTCATTGTAGATTTGAACTTCCTCTACGGAGGCATATTCGGCATCACCAGTTCCGCGATGCGCGATGCATTGGTGGACATGAGCCGATAGGCCAACGGTTCGACCCGCATCAAAATGCGCGGCCGGGTGGCGGGCCTTTTCGGGAGGTTGCGACCAGGCGCGTCGTTAGGGTTGACTGCCGGTCTTTTGCGCTTTGCTTGGTCCTCAAGCGGATCGCAAAACCCGTCGATAGAGTTTCTGAAGCCCGGCCAGCACGAGAACGATGAGCGCGTTCGAGATGACTCCGACCGCCGCCGAAATCCATGCGGCGTCGCCAGTCTGGCCGAAGATGACGAACGGGAAAAAAGCAGCGATCGCCGCGAGCGCCACGATGAGCGCGAGCCACCCGGCACCTTGGCGCTCTGCCAGCCTACAGGCGAAAAATGCGATGCCTACCAGGATGATCCTGACCGGGTCGAGTATTTGAGCAATAATGATAGCTGTCAAAAGCATGGCGGCGAACTGAACTTCAAAACCCTACCTTTTCAAGACCGAAGATGCCAGATGGCTGGCCATGCTATTCCAGACACTCCGGCACTTCGAGCCGACACTATACCTTCGGATATGCTTCTATACCTTTGGAGGTCGCCCATCGGCTGGACTTGCACGCGATTCGGCTTGATGCTGCCAGCGGCTAGTCCCTGCACCCCCCCGCATAGATGGGGCTAGTCATTCAAAAGGGCCCGCTGTCCACCAGAGCGGACAGCGGGCTCTGGGTCTATATCCGCACTGCCTGTGCTCTTCAGGACAAGGTCTTGCCGCCGCGGGCGAAGAACCCCTCGCCCGCGACGCCGCAGTTCTACTTGAGGCCGAGCGTG
>JAQGHK010000465.1 GCA_028288875.1 Phycisphaerales bacterium
TCCAAGCTCATCGGCCGGCCGATCTGGGATCCTGAGGTGTATGCGTTCGATAAGATTCCGGACTCGGTCGACCCAAAAACTGCCGCGATCGTTCTGGCCGTGGCGGTCGCGTCCGCCATCATCGGCGCTGTCGTGCCGGCCGTCCGAGCGGCGCGACTGAACCCCGTCGAAGCGTTGAGGTTCGAGTAGCCATGGCCGACCCGATCATCAGCTGCCGCAACCTGTCCCGCTCCTTTAAAATGGGCGAGGCCACGATCGACGTCCTGCGGGGCGTGGATATGGCCGTCGCGCCGGGCGAATTTCTAGCCATCGAAGGGCGGTCGGGCTCGGGCAAAAGCACGCTCCTGCACTTGATGGGCGCGCTCGATGAGCCCACCAGCGGCAGCGTCAGCTTTGACGGCCGCGATCTGTTTTCGTTGTCCTCGACGGAGCGGGCGAAGGTGCGGAACATCAGTTTCGGCTTCGTGTTCCAGTTCTATCACCTGCTGCCGGAGCTGACGGTGCAGCAGAACGCTGAAATCAGCGCCATGGTGCGGTATTCCCGCCGCGAATTTCGGAAACACCGCTCGACACTGACCGCGCGAGCGGTTCAAATTCTCGATTCGCTCGGCATGAGCCATCGGCTGAAACATCGGCCGTCGCAATTGTCGGGGGGCGAGCGTCAACGGGTGGCGATCGCGCGGGCATTAATGAATGAGCCCCGGGTGTTGTTCGCCGACGAACCGACCGGCAATCTGGACGTCGATACCGGCGGTCAGATTATGTCGGTACTGGAAGGCCTGCACCGACAGGGGCAGACGATTGTGATGGTCACCCACGACCGCGCGATTGCCCGCCAGGCGGACCGCGTGGTGGTCCTGAAGAACGGGCGAATGGAAGCCAACGCCGCTGCCGCTGTTTGATGAGCTGAGAATTGAGGAACTGATGTCGCTGCAAGTCTGGATCGACGGCAAACTCGTCAACAAAGAAGACGCCAAAGTCAGCGTCTATGACCACGGTCTCCTGTACGGCGACGGCGTGTTCGAAGGCATTCGCGCCTACTCGGGCAAAATCTTCGAGTGCAAGGCGCACCTGAGTCGCTTGTATGACTCGGCCAAGGCGATCCGCCTTTCCATTCCGTACACGCCCGAAGAGCTGGAAAAAGTCATCTACCAGACGATGGCGGCCAACAATTTCAAAGACTGTTACTGCCGGCTCGTGGTCACGCGTGGCGTCGGCTCGCTGGGCTTGGATCCGCATAATTCGCCCGGCCCGTCGGTCATCTGCATCTGCGACCTGATCCGCCTGTACCCGGCCGAGATGTATGAGAACGGCATGGCCGTCATCACGGCGTCGGTCATTCGGAACCATCCGAACGCCCTCAGCCCGCGCATCAAGAGCCTGAACTACCTGAACAACATCCTGGCGAAGATGGAAGCCATCGAGGCTGGCGTGCCCGAGGCCGTCATGCTGAACCACTCTGGCTTCGTCGCCGAGTGCACGGCCGACAACATCTTCATCGTCCGCCACGGAGAAGTGCTGACCCCGCCCGCCAGCGAAGGAAGCTTGGAAGGCATCACCCGCGGCGTCATCATGAATCTGGCCCGCGGCAGCATGATCCCGATGCACGAACGCCGGCTGGAACGGCATGATTTGTACATCGCCGATGAGTGTTTCCTCACCGGCACGGGTGCGGAAGTGATTCCGGTCACCAAGATCGACGGCCGACCGATCGGCACTGGCAAGCCTGGGCCGATCACGCTGAAGCTGCTCGGCGCGTTCCATAAGCTGGTGCGGCTGGTCGAGCAGGACTAGAAGCTCCGTCGGCCCTGTTCCGTCATGTTTTTTGAAAATAGTTCGCCGGCGCGGGAGCATACGCGGCCGTGGCGAATCGGGTAAAACATGGATCGAAATCCCACGCGCCCGCGGAGCGGGCGTCTCAATGGCAAGGAGTGTCATGCCCGGCGAAACACAGATGCACCGCACCCTCAAGAAGGAGGCGTGCCGCTGGATGTACCGCATCGGCTACGGCGCTGTGGCGGCAGAGGTGCGATTTCGATCACTCGGCATCATCGATGCGGTAGGGGCCGGGACCTTCGGGCCGCAGCAGAATTTCTTCGGCAGCCGCCAGTCCGTTCACCAGAGCTGTTTCATCGAGTGCAAGCAATCGCGCGGCGACTTCCTGCGTGACACCACAGCCGATGGTCAATTATCGCTGTGCATGATGGAGCGGGAGTTCAATCGCACCCACCGCCCGCGCCGGCCGATGCGGCAGACAACGGGCCTCGGCAAATTCGCCGCCTGCCTGATGCAGCCGTTCGCGAACCTCCACTACATCCTCTGCCCGGCCGGTTTAATTAAGAAGACGGAGCTGCCGCTGCGGTGGGGCCTGCTCACGATCGGCCCGGGCGGCATCAGTGTGGTGGTGAAAGCGACTTGGCAGGACTGCACGAACTGTCACGCGGTGGAATCAGCGATCGCACGCACGCTGAGTGCGGACATTTTCCGAGCGGACGATCGCGCGCTCAACAGTGTCAATCGCGAAATCCTTCAACAGCAGCAGGCGATGGCGCAGCGCATCCGCCAGCTTCGGCCGAATCTAATGGACGCGGTGCCGGGATTGTTCCCGCCCGCCTCTTAAGCGGCGAGGGCGGGGTACAGCCGCGAAAGCGCCTGGCTGACGGCCTGAAGCGGTGCCTGGGCGACGACCAATCGCACGCCGCAATCGCGCTCGATGGCCCATTTGTCATCCGCCGAGAGCTCCGACGCGGCCGCAATTACAAGCTGGTTGCCGCGGATGCGCAGCGGAACAAAGCCGATTCGCAGTGCAAGGCTCGAAGGCACGCACGAGACGGCGGCCGGGTCGGGCGAAAAGCGGGAAAGGTCCACCGGCTGATCGCGAAGCTGCGACAGCCACGCGTCCCACACCTGGTCCGGCCGGGCCTTGCCCAACGCGAGCGCGGCGTCGCCGAAGCGCTGCCGAGTCGATTTCTGTTCGTTCAGAATCTCTTCGACGTCGTGGTCGCTCAGCGGGACCGACTCACTCAGGATTTGACCGATCCGTGCCATGGGGCTTTTCCTTCAACGTGACGGATGAATCCGTCGACCCCGTACCATACGATGTATCGGCAGCGGTGCGGTCTAAAATGTCGCACAAGACTGCTTCATTCGTTTATCGGACGCCAATGCGAATCGTTTCCTACAACATCCTCAATGGCGGCGTCGGCCGGGCAGACCCGATCGGGGAAATCCTGGAAGCCCAGCACGCCGATGTCATCGTCCTTATCGAAGCCGATGACAATTGGATCATCGACCGGATCGCCCGCCGGCTGAAGATGGACGCCATCATCGGTGCGGGAGAGAAGCACAGCGTGGCCGTCCTCAGCCGTTTCCCCATCGGCCAGACCGTTAATCATGCGGCCGTTGATCCGCGGGGGCCACGATCGTGGCTGGAGGCACGGATCGAGCTGCCCCGAGCTGAGCCGCTGACGATCATGGCTATGCATTTGACCGCACGGGCGGCCATTGAGCACGAGCGGCAACGGCTCACGGAGCTGGAACGAGTCTTGGCTGCAACCCGCCGGCAGCGAGAAGCAAATACGCGACACGTGCTCGTGGGCGATTTCAACGCCAATGCCCCCAAACAGCGAATTGATATCGACCGCTGTAAGGCGGCAACGCAAAAGGCCTTTGCGGAGAACGGCGACCTGATCCCACGGGATGCGGTTGGCCTTCTGCTTCAGCACGGCTACATCGATTCACTGGCCGCCGCCCGGGGCGATGCCGCGTTCGATGCCGTCACCTTCACCACACACCAGCCGGGCCAGCGGGTCGATTATGTGTTCACCTATGGCATGACGCCTAGCGACGCGTGGATCGAGCAGGATCGCCTGGCGACCTATGCGTCCGATCATTATCCGATCGGTGCTGATCTTGCTTCGCCGGCGAAGGCCGCTAAGTGAGGCCCGGCGAAACTGGCCGGCAGCCACTGGGCCAAGCGTTCCGAACGGCATTCCAAGGCATCGACTTTTTTATCCGTGAGCGCAACAGCCGAATCCAGATGGCCGCCGCCGCTGTTGCGATCGCGATCGGTGCCGTTCTTTCGCTATCGCGCATTGAATGGATCATCCTGATCGGCACGATTCTGCTCGTGCTGTCGCTGGAAGCGATGAACTGTGCCGTGGAACGCGTGGTGGATCTGGCCTCGCCCGACTATCACGAACTGGCGAAACAGGCGAAAGACCTGGCGGCGGGGGCGGTGCTGATCGCCTCGATCGGCTCGGTCGTCATTGGGGCGATGCTGTTTGTGCCGAAGATTATCGCTCTTTGGCGGCCTTAGGAATGACGGCGATCGCCCGCGGCGACGTTGGGCAATCCTGCTGGCACATCCCGCAGCCGATGCAGCCGAGCGGCTTCACTTCGATGATGTCCTGCACCAGGTCGATCGCGGCCGTGCCCATGGGGCAGACGTCCACGCAGCGGCGGCAATCGTCTTCCAGCGTCGTTCGCGTGCACTGGTACTGCCGCCAGACCGCCGTGCCCATTTTGATCTGAACCAGTGGCGTCGGCACGAGCGCGCCGGTGCCGCAGGTGCTCATGCAGTACAGGCCGTCGCACGCCACGCAGGCGCGACTGTCGGCATCAATATAGGGTGCGCCCTTGCCGCCCCCGCTCGGGTCGATCTTGATCGCCTCAGCGGGGCAGGCTCGAACGCAGTCGCCGCAGCGCGAACAGGTATCGAGGAAATCCTTCTCGGCAATCGCCCCCGGCGGGCGCAGCCAGAGTTCGTTTTCGTCGGACTTAATGACGGGAGCGGGAGTGGCCTTCGGTTGGCTGAGTTTTTCGAACTCGTTCAGTGTGCGCTCGACGGGTTCGATCGCCTTTACCAACGGCTTGAGCAACTCGCTCAGCCCACGGCGGAAAAACTGGCGGCGGTGCAGTTGGGGGTCGTCCGCCATTCGCCACTCCGATTACGACTTGATCGCGACAACCTGCTGCGTGTCGAACACCCGGCCGGTCAGTGCGTCGGTGAAGGTCACCTTTAACGTGATCTGGCCGCTCGCCGGCTTCTCGGTCCACGGGCAGGGCACGACATATTCGTATCGCAAGCCGGAACCGTTCCAGAGCGAACGCGCTTGCGCGGCATCAAACTGCCATGCGCTAACGCGTTTTCCTTCGGCGGCGAGATCAAAGGCTTCGACTGTGATCGATCCGGCGGCCTTCAAATCGTCGCCGGCGTCGTCTGTCGGAATAAGGTGGATGACGAGGCCCTTATCATCCTGGCCCGTCAGTCGCCCGAGCCGGATGCCGTGCGTGGTGAACAGCGCGGCCGCCAGTTCGGGCGACAGAGCGGCAGTGCTGCTCGGGCCCGTAGTGGCGAGCGCTCGCCGGCCGGCGGCGTCGGCGGCGTGCTCGCGTTTGAGCTGATCGATCTCGACCTGCTGGGCCTGCAGTTCTTTCCGCAGCTTTATATTGGCCGAGCTCGGTGCGAAGCAGCCGAGGACGACCGACGACATGCCGCCGGCAATCGTGATGCGGATCAGGTTCTGCAGGCGGCGGTTCATTCGTCCGAGCCGCCCGCCGGACGCGGGGCAACTTCCGGAATGCGATCGACGACCTTGTCCGCACAGCCGTATTCCACGGCCTCTTCGGCGAACAGCCAGCGGTTGCGGTCAAAGTCTTTAACGATCTGCTCGAATGGCTTGCCGCACCAATCGGCCATCATGTGATAGAGGCGATCGCGTAGGCGAAGCATGTGCTTGGCCTCGATGCCCAGGTCCGTGGCCGCACCCTGCATCACGCCGCCGATGAGCGGCTGGTGCAGCATCACCTGGCTGTTGGGCAGCACGTAACGCTTGCCCTTCGTGCCGGCGGCGAGCAGGGCGGAGCCCATGCTGGCCGCCATGCCGATGCAGGTGGTGCTGACGTCACAGCGAAGGAACTTCATCGTATCGATGATGCCAAAGCCAGCGCTGACGCTGCCGCCGGGGCTGTTGATGTAGAAGTTAATGTCGGCCTTGGGGTCTTCGTTCGACAGGAACAGAAGCTGGGCCTGGATCACGCTGGCGGATTCGTCGGTGACGGCGCCGGTCAGCATGATGATGCGGTCTTTGAGCAGCCGCGAGTAGATGTCGTAGCTGCGTTCACCGCGGCCAGTTTTTTCAACGACGATTGGGACGAGTGTGCTCATGGTGTATTGGCTGACGGCTAACAGCTAACGGCTGACGGCTGAAGAAAGACGGCGATTTACTTTCGTCTCTTCAGCCGTCAGCTGTTAGCTGTTAGCTGTTAGCTCTCCTTTATTTCGCTTGTTCGATGTTGCCGATGACTTCGTCACAGATGCCGTACTGGACGGCGCCCGGGGCGTCGAAGAACCGGTCACGTTCGCTGTCTTCGGCGACGCGTTCCTTGGTCTGGCCGGTGCACTCGCTCATGATGCTGATGAGCGTGTCCTTGGTCTTGAGGATTTCCTCGGCCTGGATCTGAATGTCCGAGCTCTGGCCGTAAATGCCGCCGAACGGCTGGTGGATCATGACCTTGGCGTGGGGCAGGATATACCGCTTGCCCTTTTTGCCGGCCATAAAGGTCAGCGCGCCGCCGCTTTCAGCCCGGCCGACGCAGTAGGTCGCCACGTCGCACGACAGGAACTTCATGATGTCGTACATCGCCAGCGTGTCGTCGACGACGCCGCCGGGGCAGTTGATGTAGAAGTTAATGTCTTCGCCCTTTTTGATGCTCTGCAGATACAGCATTTGCATGATCACCCGGCTGGCGGAAACGTGGTTGATCTCGCCGACGAGGAAGATGACGCGGTTTTCGAGGAGCATTTCCTCGAGCGTCATTTCGCGGTAGCGATTCATGCCCGGGCCGGCGGCGCCGGGCATGTTCATCGGCGTGGCGAACGGCCGACGCGGATCGGTAGACGCATCCGGCGTCGCGGCCTGGGCGGCCATGGCGCGCCAGAACATTGGATTTTCGTGTGGGGCTTTTGTCGACATCCGTGCTCTCTTTTCTACTGTCGTGAACAGATGTTCATGGTAGGACCGCTACCGATTGCGGTCAATCGGCGGCAGTGTCCGCTGGCGTGGACGACGCCGCAATGACGGGTGTGCTGCGCAAGGCATCAACGAGCTCGTCGCTCGGCTCGAGTGGTCCCGCGAGGTAGACATCCGGCCCTCCGGCAGCAAAAGCCCGCACAACGACATCGATGACGTTGTATTGACAGATTCCACAGCGAAGCTGACGGGCCACCACACAGCTGCTGCCCAGTTCCGCCGTAGCGCCCACGCGGCTCAGCTCAATCGCCTGCTTTAAATCCTCGTTCTTGACAGTCTGTGCGAGCTCGCCGGAAGCCCAAGTCGGCAGTACCAGCAGGTTCTTCGGCTCCACCAGCGCGCCGCAGCGGCCGCACCAACTGTGCGGTTTGCCTACCTTGAGACCAAAAAACGCGGCGATGATGACCAGCAAAAAATGAATGACCGCGGCGACGGCGAAATAGTGGAGGTGCTGGAAGCGCCAGATCACATTGTTGACCAACCCGCCGCCGAACCAGACACGCGGGATGAAAAGGGCGTGCAGCCGCAAGGCACGGCCATTGACCATGTCCAACACCGACGCCCCGATCGCGTCATTATGAACCGTCATCGCCAGGCCGAACAAATCATGCCCATAGATCACGAGGTGCGTGAAAAGCAGTGCGGCCACCGCCGTTAGAAAGGCAATGGCGTACGCACCGATGCGCCTGCGGATCGGGAACCTCTCGAATAGCATCATCAAGCCGGCGCCAATGACTAAGCACTGCAAAGCGACCGATCCAAGCGTGATCAGCGGGCTGTCAATAAAAAGCGCGACCCCGAGCGGCAGGGTGCCGCCCGCGGCCAGTGCAATGCACCAGCCAATCAACCACAGTGTGCCGCGCATATCGCGGACGCCGCCATATGCTGCGGGAACGGTGTTGTAGGAAAGTGCGGGCGGTGCGGCAGGATCAGTCATCGGCCACAAAAGATACTGGAATTGGGTTGGCAAGCACGTCAGGGCGATTCAGGTGCCACCGTCGGTGTTTTCGCCGCGGCCGCCCGCCTTCGGCCGGCCAGATCAATCGCCAACTCAATCGCCGCTCGCATGCTGCCGGGGTTGGCGCGGTTTCGGCCGACGATGTCGAACGCTGTGCCGTGGTCCGGGCTGGTGCGGATGATCGGCAGGCCGACGGTCAGGTTGACCGCCTTATCGAAGGCCAGCAGCTTCACCGGGATCAGGCCTTGGTCGTGATAGAGCGCGACGACGACATCGAACTTGCCGTCGCGGGCGCCGATGAAGACCGTGTCCGGCGGATAGGGGCCGGTGGCGTCAATGCCCAGCTCTTTGGCCATCGCGATGGCGGGGCTGATGATGCGTTCTTCTTCGTCGCCGAAGCGGCCGTTCTCGCTCGCATGCGGGTTCAGGCCCGCAACGGCGATGCGCGGCTTTTCGATATCGAACCAGTCGCGAAGCACGTGGTGCACCTGTTCGATCGGATGAAACACCGCACCGATATTCAGCCGGCCCCAGAGTGAATTCAGCGGCACGTGCACGGTGGCCAGGATCACTTTGATCGGCCCGCCGACGAACATCATGCTGACTTGCTTGGCGTGCGTTTTCTCGGCCAGCAGTTCGGTGTGGCCGGGATAGGTGTAGCCGGCGAGGGTCCAGGATTCTTTGCAGATCGGCCCGGTGACCATGGCGTCGGCGATGCCGCATTTGCAGGCCTCGATCGCGTCGAGGCAGAACTTCATCGACGCCTGCCCGCCGATCTTGCTCGGCCCGCGCACGGTGTTGCCGAGCTGGCTGAAGTCGCCGACGTTGTCGTAGTCGACGACGACCACGTCCTGGCCGTAGTGCTTGGATTTGCCGTTGAAGCTGTCGCGCCACCAGAAGACGTCCAGCTCGGCATGGTCGGCGGCGTAGTTCAGAATCTCATTCAGCCCATAGATGATGAACCGCGCCTTCTGCCGGATGGCCGGATCGGCCAGCGCCTTCACGATCACCTCCGGCCCAATGCCGGCGGGGTCGCCAAGGGTGATTGCGATGGTGGGGCGGTCGGGCTGCATCAAAGACTCGGATCCACCACGGAGGCACAGAGGCACGGAGAACAAAAGCAACGTGAATTGAAGCAGTTTTCCTGCTTGTCTTTCTCCGCGTGCTCCGTGTCTCCGTGGTTCATACTCTTCTTCTTTCCTGCCCCGATTATAGCTTACGGGCGTCCAGAAACGTCACTATTTGCTTGGCAATCAGGTCGGCTTCCAAATTAAATGCATAGCCGACGTCTCGGGCGGCGAGTGTCGTCAGCTTCAGCGTTGTCGGGATCAGGGCCACTTCAAACCGGTTGCCGGCCAGCGCGGCGATCGTCAGGCTGACGCCGTCGACACAGATCGATCCTTTCGGCGACAGGTATTTCGCCACCCCCGGCGGGGCCTGAATCGTGAACCGCCATTCGTCGTCATTGGCGATCTTATTCACGAAGGTGCCGACGCCATCGACATGGCCTTGAACGAAATGCCCGTCCAGCCGGCCGCCGACACGCAGTGCACGCTCGACGTTTACGGAGTCGCCTTCGGCCAGATTGCCGAGATTTGTTTTATCGAGCGTTTCAGGGATGACGTGGAAAGCCAACGCCATGGGATCAATGTCTGCAATAGTGAGGCAGACGCCATCGACTGCGATGGACTCACCTAATGCAGCGTCGGGCCAAGGATTCGGTAGCACAATACGCCTTCCGCCGACGTGGTCGGAGGCGTGAAAAACTTGCAGGGTGCGTTCGATGATCCCGGTGAACATGCCGCGACCTTACCGCACGTTGGCCGTACGATCACGCTCATTGCAAAGAAGGTGGTGCGGTGTGAAGCGAAATCTGTGCGACATGGTTGTGGTGATCACTGGCGCGTCGGCCGGCATCGGCGAAGGATTAGCCCGGGAACTCTCGGCGCGCGGGGCAAAACTGGTGCTGGCGGCCCGGCGATCGGACCGCCTGCGGAAGCTGAATGACGATCTCGGCGGCGGCCATGTGATCGTCGAAGCAGATGTGGCCAAGCAGGAAAACTGCCAGCGGCTGATCGACACCGCATTCCGTGAGTGCGGCCGGATCGACACGCTGGTGCTGAACGCCGGCTACGGCGTCTATCCGCCGGTGCATCTGACATCGCCGGAAACGGTGCGGGCGATTTTCGCGACTAATGTCTTTGGCACGAGCGACTGCATTTCGGCGGCGGTTCCGCGCATGCTCGCGCAACCGCTTCGCGACGGCGTGCGCGGCCAGGTCATGGTCGTCAGCAGCGTCGCCGCGCGCCGGGCCGTGCCGTACCTCGGCCATTACTCGGCCACGAAGGCGGCGCAGCTATCGATCACGGAGGCAATGCGTGTGGAGCTCGCCCCGCGGCAGTTGGCGGTGACCAGCGTGCACCCGGCCATGACGCGTACGGAGTTCGGCGCGACAGCTGAGGCGGTCAGTAATGTGAAATTACCCGTGGACGACCGTGGCAAATGGTCGCAATCGCTGGAGCAAGTGGTCGCCAAAATGGTTCGGGCGATCGAAAAGCCCCGCCCGGAAGTCTGGCCGATGCGGCCATCGCGGTGGGCGATCCTGTTCGCCGTCTCATTTCCCGGGCTGTCCGACCGGCTTTTGGCGAAATATCGCCGGCGGGTGGAAGCGGCGAATCAAGGTAAATAAGCCGTGGCGGCTGCCGAATCGCTGCCGGACGCTTTCGGGCACAAAGTCGCACCGTGAAAAGTTCCGGCGGCGTTGGCGTCCTTATCGCGACGCCTCTGGTCCCCTCTCCCGGTAATCCCGGGAGAGGGCTAGGGAGAGGGTCTGCTTGAACTACTGAGCGATTACGCTCGCCCTCACCCTAGCCCGCGTGCCGATGGCACCTGCCGTGCGGACACGGGAGAGGGGACCAGACAGCTGCTCTCGGTCGCCGAGTTGTCGTATGAAAGTGAATCCGAAAATCGTCGCGCCGCTGATCGCCTTCGGCATCGCAGCGGGTATTGCAACAATTGCGAAAACCGTCAGACCGGCCGCCGGTGGCGAGGTTGCGGTCGAGCTGAACCTTACCCGGCCGGCCAATGCCGAGCGCGGCGCGAAGCTGTTTGATACGAGCTGCGCGACCTGCCACGGCACCAGCGGCCGCGGCATGCCGCACCAGGGCGCAAACCTGCGCGACAGCCGATTCGTGGCGGGGCACGATGACCGAAAATTGATCGCCTTCGTCCGCACCGGCCGCACGCCGGACGATCCGAATAGTCTCATGAAGCTCTACATGCCCGCCAAGGGCGGCGTCGCCAGCTTCAGCGACAATGATCTGCAAGACATCGTGGCCCATCTGCGCACGTTCCAGAAATCTGATCCTCGCCTCGCGATGGCGAAGCCGGCTACAGTTCAATAAGTGGCCATGAGTGACAACAAGAAGAATAAGGGCCGTGTGGTGATCGCGGCGGCGGCGGGCATCGTGGCGATCGTTGGCATCGGCGGCTGGACGATGCGGCATCAAATCGCGATGCGCCTGCACGGCGAACGGCCGACGGTGTGCGAGGAATCGCCCGTCGCCGAACGCAAAGTGTTTACGACGTCGCCGACGGATGCCACGGCGAACGCGCCGATCGATCAGCCGATCCGCGCCGATGTCGTCGCCGAAGGTCTGACGCTCGATCCCGCCAGCGTCACGGCCGCCACGGTCGCGCTGATTCGCGTGCGCGACCGAAAACGAATCGATGCGGCGGTGCGCGTCGATGACAAGGGCCGTGCGATCATTCTCACGCCGAATAGCCCGCTCGATTCGCAAACGAATTACGCCTTCACCGTCGGCCAGAACGTGAAGGACACGACCGGCCAAGCCGTGCCGGAATGCCAGATCGCGTTCAGCACAGCGGCCACGGCGCCGCTGAATCTGCCGGCATTTGAGAAGGTGGCCTTACCTGATACGGCTGGCCTCGGCGTGACGTGCGTGACCATGGGCCCGGACGGCCGGCTGTGGTGCGCGATTGATGACGGGCGGATCATGCGGTTCGATATCGCCGCGGATGGCACCGTGTCGAACAAACAGGAATATAAGTCGCTGGTGGCCGCCGCCCGCGGGCCGCGGCTCATCGGCGGTCTGGCGTTCGATCCGGCGTCGACGGCCGAGAAGCCGATCGTCTGGGTCACGCACACGTCGTTCGGCTTCATCAATATGGGCGACTGGCAGGGGGCCGTGTCGCGGCTGAGCGGGCCGAACCTCGAAACGGTCGAGCCGATCGTCGTGAACCTGCCAAGATCGGCCCGTGATCACATCATTCATCAGCCGAGCTTCGGGCCGGACGGCTGCCTGTATTTTCAAAGCGGCAGCATGAGCAGCTTTGGCTCGGCCGACGGTTACTG
>JAQGHK010000487.1 GCA_028288875.1 Phycisphaerales bacterium
CAGTTCATCTTCTGCTCCACCGTCTGCACGTACGGCGTGAAAATCCCGCCGACGGTGGTGATCAATGAAACCTTCCCGCAGGAGCCGATCAGCGGCTACGGGCGCGATAAGGTGACGTGTGAGAAGAAGTTCCTGGAGGCCGAGGTGCGCGGCGATTTCGCCGTCACCATCATCCGCCCCAGCAGCACCTACGGGCCGGGAGGCAGCCTGATCGATAACCTGGAACCCAACCCTGCCACTTGGGACCGTATCGAGCGCGGCCTGCCCGTCCTCTGCACGGGCGACGGGCTGGGCCTGTGGGTCAGCACCTACCGCGACGACTGCGGCAAGCTGTTCGCGTACGCCTGCCTGAACGAAAAAACATTTGGCCAGGCGTACAACGCGACGCGCGACGAAAACTTCACCTGGCGCGATCTCTACCAGCAGACGGCCCAGGCACTTGGCAAACCCGCGCAGGTGCTGTTTGTCCCCGCGGCCTGGGTCGTGAAGCAAGATCGCCGGCGGTTTGGGCTGCTGGCGGAAATTACGCAGTTTCATGGCGCGTACAGCAGCGAAAAAGCGAAGGCCGATGTGCCGGAGTATCGCTGCGAGACCGATTACGTGGAGGGCGCGAAAAAGACGCTCGACGACATTCGTCGCCGCGGGGCTTGGAAGAGCAGTGTCGGCGATACGCTGTATGACGACATGGTTGAGAAGGCGCTGGCATTTGGGGTGGAGCCGGTCACCCTGTGAGATTGGGGCGATCATAAGTGCCCGTGGCGCGGGTGAGTTTGATTGCTCTATTTTCAAATGCGTTTTCGCGACATTTTTGTTGTAACGCGTGGCCTTGGGACTGGTTGTGAAAATTGGCTTACGCGCACGAACGCATGTCAGATTACCCAGTCCGCCATGTGACTTATGGCCGATTGGTTGATGGAGCGGATTCGCCAAGGCGATTGCGCAAGCGAGACCGCGACGCGCTCGCCGGGAGCGGCGCAGCTCTGTTCCCTCTCCCGGTATGGCCGGGAGAGGGTTAGGGTGAGGGCTTCCGACGGAAGCGATCACTAACTGAAGTTGCTTTCGACGTTCGATCATCGTTCGTCGCTTGGATTTTTCGTAAGCACGGAACCTGCCTATTGAAGCCCTCACCTGACCTCTCCCGGCATTACCCGGAGAGGGACCGGAGGCGTATTTTCTCATGGTGTAGACTACCGTGGCCTTTGCAGCGTGTCGGCCAAAAAACAGTCAATTTTGCAGATTTTCTGGCCGCAGGATTCCATTCGTCGCCACTCGCCATCTGTCAGTCGGTGACGACGGCGAACGCGATCACCCACGCCCACGGGTCGTCCGCGTAGCGATGGCCGGCGCCCGGATAGAAGCCGTCCCAGACCATTGCGAGCGATTGCCCGACCGGCAGACCCTCGGCGGCCAGGTCGGCGGCGGTGATCGCCTGCAGGCGTTCGACGCGCACGGATTCAACGCGCAGCCACAACCGAGCGGCGGTGCGGGGCATGTACATTGCGGGGCGGAATTTGAGCGCGGGTTGAGCGGAACGATCCGTCGCTCGTTTGATGCCGCCCGCATCGCTGAGCTGGCCGTCGTGCGCGACGCAGTCCGCGGCGTAAACGATGCGGCCGTCGGCATCGCGCCACCACGGTTCGCGGACGAAGAGTCGTTCGCCGACGCGGGCGGTGGGGCAATCGGTGACCGGCGGCGCGGCCGTCGGTTGCGGACGAATCAGCCGGCGCGTCTGCGTCTTTCGGCCTTCGCGGATCGCGCGAATCAGTTCCACGCCGAAGCCGATGCCGCGATCGGCTGGCGGTTTGATTCGCGGTCGTCTTGTCGCCGGCGTTGCAACAATGGTCGAGGATTCTGCACCGCAATCCTTCGGCCCCAGCCGGCGCATGAGCGCCGAGTGGGTGTCGCGTTCGAGCGCGGCCTGCAGCTCGGCCGGCGTGAGCGAGGCTTTGCCGGCGCTGTCAGGCGGCATGCGTTTCCCGGGCCCCGTTACTTCGTATCGGCCGACTCGAAGCGCGCGGATTTCACGGCGGCGTCCATCGTCTGGCTGTCGGCATTCGTGCCGTTCGGGCGGGAAAGGTGGATATCAATCCACGTACCTTCGTGCACCAGGTAACCGTGCACATTCGGATTCACGCCGAACGTCGAGAACCGCAGCACGGCCAGATTCGCGTCGCCGCTCATGCGGACATTGCTGTAGCGGATCGGAGCCTTCTGCTCTCGGTCCCAGTAGAACTTGCGGACGGCCCTCGCGTCGCCGGCGTTTTCGGCCGGTTCGATGAAGGCGGTGCAGACGATGCCCGATTCCGAGCCGGTGGACAGCTGAGCGGCCTTGCCGTTGGGGCTGAAGCGAGTGTCGGCCTCCTCGGCGCCGGGGAGGTCGAACAGCAGCACCCATTTGTGGTCCGGCGAGGTCATTCGGACCGTTACCGGCTGGGTGGAAGCGGGCTGTGTGGTGGCCGCGCCGAAAGCGGCGGTGCGGATCATGTCCAACGCAGCCTTTTGGTTGACCGAGTTCTTGGGGTGCATGATGTTCCCGAAGATCTGCCCGTCGCCGGCACGGACGATGAATGTGGTCACGCAGGCGTATCGGCCGGGATCGGCGCTGGCGTCGGTGAAGGTGGCGTAGAAGCCGTGGGTCTGGTCGCCGTCAATCGGTTTGAGGTTCACGGCCTTTTCGACCGAACCACCGACAAATTCCATCGACGACGCCGTCGCGATCTTCTTCAGCGCATCGTCATCGGATTTGTCTTTCGTGGCGGTGAAGAAAAAGCTGACCGAATTCGGCCCTGCCGGCTCGATGGAAACGAGTCGGAAGCTGATGCCCGGCGCGTCCGGCGGGTTGGGGACTTCTGGCGGCAGTTTCTTCCAGCCTGCAGGCACGTTTAGCAGCAGCGGGGCGTGCTTTGGCACCTTGAACGATGTTGCCGCCGGCGTTTCCGCCGAGGCGATGGAATTGAAAACGACCAGCAGTAACGAACCCAGAACGACGTAGCGACGCATGACGTGTCCCTCCTGATCTCCCGATCGATCTGGCCCTGCGATCCGATTCGCAGGCGGCGTATTTCACAAGCGGGTCATTTCGCAGGCAAGTCGAGCCCGTCGGCGGGCAGACGTGAAAGCGCTACTTCGCCGGTTTCGCGGAGCGGCCGAAGGTGGCGGTTTTGACGATCGTCAGGGCGTCGTCGAGCCATTCGGAATTTTCGCGATGCGTGATGCTCGCCGCCAAGGCGAGGCCGGGCATTTGCACGACGGCGGCGGTGACGACGAACTTCTCGCCCTTGTCGGCCTGCTTGGCCGGCGTGAAAGTGACCATGAACCCGCTGGCGGGGCCTTCCAGTTTTTCCAGCGGCGGGACCGCTTGGTCGCCGAGCTCGGGCTTGGCCATGTTGGTGACGAGCTTTTGGATGACGTCGTCGGCCAGCACTTTATCGCCGAGCGGGATTGGTTGGATGCGCAGCCGCAGGTGAACGGCGGCTGGGGCGGTGATGATGATGCCGCCCGCTTTTTTCCCGTCGGGGCTGGGCTCCTGATCCTGTTTCCACCCGGCGGGTGTCATCAGGTGCAGGCCCGGCCGCGTGGTGGGGGCGGCGGGCGTCGCGGCGCTACCGACGTTGCTCGCCAAGGCGATGGCGCAAGCGACGAACGTAGGCCACCACGCGGTTGGGTGCGGGTTTTTCAAGCCAGGCTCCCGGCGTCCAGGCCGTAGGCTTCCTGACCGGCGGTGTTGCCGCCTTCTTCGCCGATCATGCCGAGGGTCAGTTCGTGCAGGCCCTTGCCGGCGGCGACCATCGGGTAGACGTGCTCTTCCGGGTCGACGTGGCAATCCAGCACGACCGGGCCGTCGTGGCTGAGCATTTCATCGATGGCGCGCGGCACGTCTTTCTTGTCGTCGACGCGAATGCCCTTCACGCCGAAGGCTTCGGCCATCATCTTGAAGTTCGGGTTCTTCATGATCGCGCTGCTGTATCGCTTCTGATAGAAGAGGTCCTGCCACTGCTTGATCATGCCGAGGAAGTCATTGTTGAGGATGACCGCCTTCACGGGGATGTTGTATTCGGCCATAGTGGCCAGCTCGAAGCTGGTCATCAGGTAGCTGCCGTCGCCGTCGATATCGATGACGGTTTTGCCCGGGCTGCCGAGCTGTGCTCCGATGGCCGCGGGCAGGCCGAAGCCCATTGTGCCCAGGCCGCCGCTGGTGATGAACTGCCGCGGGTAGCGCCAGCGGTAGAACTGCGCGGCCCACATCTGGTGCTGGCCGACGCCGGTCGTGATGATCGCTTCGCTCTTGGTCTGGCGATTGATTTCTTCAATCACGTACTGCGGCTTGGCGTACGGCGTGTCATCGAAGTATTTGAAGGGGAATTTGCCCTTCCAGTCGTTGATGGTGTTGAACCAGTTCTTGCGTTCGCGACGTTCGATCAGCGGCAGCATCGCCTGCAGGCTGGCGCGGGCGTCGCCGACAACGGGCACGTCGACGTCGACGGTCTTGCTGATCGACGAAGGGTCGATATCGATATGGATGATCTTGGCGTGCGGGGCGAACGTGGCGATGTTGCCGGTGACGCGGTCGTCAAAGCGGGCACCGACGGCGATCAGGCAGTCGGCCTCCTGCACGGCGTAGTTCGCGTACACGCTGCCGTGCATGCCGAGCATGTGCAGCGTGCGGGGGTTCATCTCGTCGAATGCGCCCAGGCCCAGCAGGGTGGTGGTGACGGGGATGTTGCCGCGCTCGGAGAGCTTGCGGACTTCTTCGAATGCGCCGCTGATGATCGCGCCGCCGCCGACATAGAGGACGGGCTTTTCGCTCTTATTGATCAGCTCGGCCGCTTCCATGATCTGCTTGGCGCCGCCGCCGGTCAGGCCCTGGTTTTTACGCCGGGCGATGTGCGGACGGGGGGTGTCGTCGACTTCATCGGGGCAAATGCCGGCCGAGATGTCCTTGGGCAGGTCGATCAGCACCGGGCCAGGGCGGCCGCTGGTGGCGACCATGAACGCTTCGTTGATGATGCGCGGCAGCTCACGGATGTCCTTGACCAGGTAATTCCACTTCGTGCAGGGCCGGCTGATGCCGGTGACGTCAGCTTCCTGGAAGGCGTCATTGCCGATCACCTTCGTGGCGACCTGGCCGCTGATGACGACCATCGGGATGCTGTCCATCTGCGCCGTGGCCATCGGCGTGATCATGTTCGTGGCGGCCGGGCCGCTGGTGACGATGGCGATGCCCGGCTTGCCGGTCGCCCGGGCATAGCCGTCGGCACAATGGCCGCACGCCTGCTCGTGGCGATTCATGATGAACTTGGCCGGGGTGCGGTAGAGCTCGTCGAAGACGGGCAGGATGGCCCCGCCGGGGTAGCCGAAGATCACTTCGACGCCGTGGGTGGCGACGAGGGCCTCGTGGAGGATCTGGGCGCCGGTTTTGCCCTTGAAGCGGGGCTTGGCATCGGCGGCGGTCTTTTTGGTCGGGACGGGTTGGTTGATGAGCGTCATGGCAGAATCCGTTCACTGCCGCCGGCCAACAAATGGGTCCGGCGGGAGGTCAAATCTAGCGGTCAAAGCGCGTTGCAACAAGAAAATTCGCGGGAACAATGCCCAAACAGGGCCACTGCGAACGGCTGAAGATGGGGGCCGGCGGGCGGGGTCCGAAGGTCACGGACGCGGTCCCGACGGCCTAGCGTACGACTACGCTAGTAAGT
>JAQGHK010000505.1 GCA_028288875.1 Phycisphaerales bacterium
GATCGGCGGCTTGGTGACCAGGTCGTCGATCAGCACGCCGATGTAGGCTTGGTCGCGCCGCAGCGTGAAGTCGGCCGTGCCGGTGGCGACGTAGCGCGCGGCATTCACGCCGGCCATCAGACCTTGCGCGCCGGCTTCTTCGTAGCCGCTGGTGCCGTTGATCTGCCCCGCGAGAAACAGGCCGGCGACCTTCTTGGTTTCGAGCGTGCTGCGGATTTCGTCCGGCCAGACCATGTCGTATTCGACGGCGTAACCGTGCTTCAGGAATTTGGCGTGTTCCAGCCCGGCGATGCCGCGCACGACCGCTTCCTGCACATCCGCCGGCAGGCTGGTGCTGATGCCGTTGCAGTAGATTTCGTCGGTGGTCAGGCCTTCAGGTTCGAGAAAGATTGAATGACTTTCTTTGTCAGCGAAGCGGACGACCTTGTCTTCAATGCTCGGGCAGTACCGCGGGCCCGTGGATTGGATCTGCCCTGAATACATTGGCGCGCGGTGCAGGTTGGCGCGAATGATTTCGTGCACCGCCTCGTTCGTTGCGGCGAGGTAGCAATTCACTTGGGGCAGCGGCGGGACGAAACGATGTGCTGCGGCCGATCCGTATTCATTCAAATACGAAAAAGGTGCGGGGGCTTCGTCTCCCGGTTGCGATTCGAACTTCGAAAAATCAATCGACGCCGCGTTCAGCCGCGGCGGCGTGCCTGTTTTCAGCCGGCCTAGGCCCAGGCCGAACGCCTTCAGCGATGCCGTCAGCCCGCGGGCCGCCTGTTCGCCGACGCGGCCGCCTTCGGTTTTGGCTTCGCCGGTGTGCATCAATGCGCGGAGGAAAGTGCCGGTGGTGACGATCGCGGCGCGGCAGGTGATCGTACTGCCGTCGGCGAGGCGGACACCGGTAACGATGTTGTCGGTCGCCTCGATCTCGCTCACTTCCCCGCGGACGATCGTCAGATTCGAACAGGTCGAAAGCAGCCGCTGCACCTCGGCCGCGTACTTGTACTTATCGCATTGCGCCCGCGGCCCCCAGACGGCCGGGCCCTTGCTGCGGTTGAGCATTCGGAACTGGATGCCGGTGGCGTCGGTCGCCAGGCCCATCAGGCCGCCGAGGGCGTCGATCTCGCGGACCATCTGCCCCTTGGCGAGGCCGCCGATGGCCGGGTTGCAGCTCATCGCGCCGATTTTCGTGTCGTCCAAGGTCACCAGCGCCGTGTTCGCCCCCAGGCGCGCCGCGGCCCAGGCCGCCTCCGCCCCCGCGTGGCCGCCGCCGATGATGACGATGTCGAAACTGCGACGCATTCCGTGGGACATTCCGTTGAGTGTACTCGAATCAACCGCTAAATCAGGCGAATTGCGCTCGCAGGCCCGCCAGCACAAGATCGAAAACCAGTTCCGCGTCGTGGTCGGTCGTCGGAGGGTTCTGCATGACCAACACCGGGTGGTGAAACGCCACTGTGCCCAGCAGGAACGCCCGCGCGGCGTCGGCGGGATCAAGTTCGGGCCGAAACTCTCCTGCGGCGATGCCGTCGGCCATGATTCGTTGGACCAGCCCGTGCAGGGCTGCCAAGTGCTGGGCCACCATCTCGCGCTCGTTTTCGACGATGTACTGGTGCATCAGGAAGAGTTCAGGGTCGTCGCGGAGCTTGCGCCGTTTTGCGGCGCGGAGGCAGTCGAACCATGCTTTGAGCCGTTCGGCGGCCGGACGATCGGAGTCGGCCGCAATTGCTTCGAGCGGCTTCATCAAGACTTGCAGCCACCGCCCGGCGACGGCGTTCAGGATCGCCTTTTTGCTGGGAAAATGGCGGTAGATGTTGCCGTGGCTCATGCCGAGCGACTTGGCGATGTCGACCACGTTAGTTTTATCAGCCCCGTACCGCCGCAGAACGCCCTCCGCGGCGTCCAAAATGCGTTCGGGCAGGGAAGTTTCATCGACCGGCGTCACCATGCCTCCAATTTAGCTGAGAATCGCAAACTTGTCGGCTCAAACTAGAATATTAACAGAATTCATATTTTGTCATTTGTAATTCGTCATTACCGGCATACGCTGTGGGCATGAGCACTGTCCAACCCAGCACCGCATCGGGCGTCGCAGACCTCGGCGGCACCTTCACCCTTCCCGGCACCTCGGTCGCTTTGCACCGCATCGGCTACGGTGCCATGCAGTTGTGCGGCCCCGGCGTTTACGGCCCGCCGAAGGACGAAGCCGCCTGCATCGCCGTGCTGCACGAGGCCGTCGCGGCGGGCGTGAATCACATCGATACCGCCGACATTTACGGCCCCCACGTCGTCAATCAGATCATCCGCAAGGCGCTGCACCCGTACCCCGCCGGGCTGACGATCGTCACGAAGGTCGGCGCCCGCCGCGAGGCGGACAAATCATGGCACGGCGCATCGTCGCCGGCGGAACTGACGTCGGCCGTCCATGACAACCTCCGCAATCTCGGCGTAGACGTGCTGGACGTGGTGAACTTCCGCGTTTTCAGCATGCAACCGCCGGCCGAGGGATCGATTGAGCCACAGATGACCGTGTTGGCCGACCTGCAGCGGAAGGGCCTGATTCGCCACCTCGGCGTCAGCCATGTGACGGCCAATCAGGTCGCCGAGGTGAGGAAGATCGCCGACATCGTCTGCGTGCAGAACATGTACAACGTCGCCTACCGCGGGGACGACGCGCTGATCGACGACTTGGCCGCGGCCGGCATCGCTTATGTCCCGTGGTTCCCCCTCGGCGGCGGACACATGTCGGTGGAATCGGCGGCATTGAGCAAGGCCGCGGCATCGCTCGGGACGACGCCGATGCAGGTCGCCCAGGCGTGGCTGCTGCACCGGTCGCCCAACATGCTGCTGATCCCGGGGACGTCGTCGGTGGCGCACCTGCGGGAGAATTTGGCGGCCGCGACGCTAAAGCTGCCGGCGAACGTGCTGGCTGATCTGAATGCGATCGGGCCGGCCGGCCAGTAGTTTTCGTTTGTCCACCCTCCTGCCACGGTTTAAGCTGCGGGTGGAGGCTGGATGATGAATTGGAAGAAAACGGCGCGGGCCGTCGGGGCCCA
>JAQGHK010000556.1 GCA_028288875.1 Phycisphaerales bacterium
TCGTCGGCGGCAGTGTCTTCCTGACCGTTCACGCCGAGGCTGCGTTCGATGCGCTGCACCGTCTCGGCGATCTCTGGCATGGCGGCCTGGTGCTGATGGATCAGAACTGCCCACTTGATCTGCGCAACGGCCAATACATTCAGCCCGACCTGCGGAACCTGGCCGAATCGCTCGGCAAACGCCTCGTCGTGACCGATCGCTTCGCCGTCGCCACCTCGGCCCCCCTGCGGCAGTACGGGGCCAGCGTCGCTCGTGAGTTTGAATTGATGACGCAGACGCATCTCAACGAACAGCTGGCCGAGAAGGCGTTCGTCGAGCACACGCTGTATCCCGACGCCGAGTCGTACACGCACGTCTACCTGCGCGACGGCCTGCTCGACACGCGCCCGATCCTCGCCCACTGCGTTCACATGACCGAGCCGGAATGGGCCATCCTGCAAAGCCGGCGTGCGGTGATCGCGCATTGCCCGACCAGCAACGCCCTGCTCGGCTCGGGCATCATGCCCCTGGACGAAGTCGCCGGCCGATCGATCGATTATGCGATCTGCACCGACGTCGGCGCGTCGCCCAGCACATCGCTGCTGACCGAGATGGCGATGTTCCTGCTCGTGCACCGCGGCCGCCACACTCACGCGACGGCCTGCGAGGCGCTATGGCGGACGACGCTCGGGCCGGCGCTGGTGCTCGGCGTGTCGAACCAGGTCGGCACATTCAAGCTGGGCCACCGGATGAGCTACGTCATTGCTGACGCCTTCGTCCCGCCGGATGCGGCATCGGCGGAGGATGTCATTCGCCGGTCGCTTCTGGGGCTGGGCGATGTCTCGCTGAAAACCACGACCGGTGAGCTCGACGATCTGGCCAGCGGGGCCCCTGAGCGGCCGACCGTGCAGCATCTGGAAGAGGATGCGGCCACGCTCACGCGGCAGCTTGAGGGACGTATGCAGCGTGTCGTAGTGGGTGACGAAGTCTTGCTCCAGCGCTGAACATTCCATCAGTTCTGAACGGCGAGCATGCTCGCCGGCTACACGTGAATCATTAGCGGGTTTTTGTGGATAGCACTTCTGCGCGCAAAAAGGCGGCGTGGGTCTCTCGGAACCCACGCCGCCCAGGGAAGGAGGATCACGACCGAAGTCTGCTAATTGATACGCAGTCCACGGACGAAAGGTTTGGATTTTTTCAAACATTTCCACCTTCTTCGACAGGCTCGCCCCTTGTTTCCCGCGGCCGTCGGCTGCAACATTTGTCACATGGCGAACTTAAAGCTCTCGGCCCAGCTCTACACTCTGCGGGATGCGGTTTCGAAAGATATTTCCGGTACGTTGAAGGCCGTCGGTGAGATCGGCTTCACCGGCGTTGAACTGGCCGGCTTCGGCGACCTGAAAACCGCCACCGACGTGCGGAAAGCTGCGGACGCGGCCGGCGTGAAGGTGAGCGGGTCGCACGTGATGCTCGACGCGCTTGAAAAGAACTTCGCCGGCGTCGTCACCGACCAGAAGACCCTCGGCAATGTCAACGTGATCGTCCCTTGGCTGCCCGAGGAAATGCGAAAAACCGCCACCGACTGGATCAAAACCGCTGAACTGTTCACCCGGCTCGGGAAAAAACTGGCCAGCGAAGGGCTGCAGTTCAGTTATCACAACCATGCGTTTGAATTCGACCTGTTCGACGGCCAGACCGGTATGAATCTGCTGCTGCAGCACGCCGACCCGGCTGTGGTGGGCTTTGAAGTGGATGTGTACTGGGTCAAGCATGCGAATCATGAGCCCTTGCAGTTCCTGGAAAGCCTCGGCTCGCGCCTGCGGCTGGTGCACCTGAAGGACCAGTCCGCCGACGGCAAATTCGCCCCTGTCGGCACCGGCACGTTGGATTTCGCCGCCATCTGCCGTGCTGCCATTGGCGCGGGCGTGGAATGGGGCATCGTCGAGCAGGACGACTGCTACGGCCAAGACCCGCTGGTAGTGCTTAAGACCGGTTACCAGAACCTGGCCAAGCTCGGCTATACCTAAGCCGATGGACGGCCTGATCGATATTCTCGCCAAGCGTGGGGCCGACCCGTGGGTCATTCGGCACACGGATGGCGCGTATTACTACGTTCAGAGTGGCGGCGGCCATATTTACCTCCGGAAAAGCGCCATGCTCGCGGGCTTGGCAACGGCCGAGCGGAAGGCGATCTGGACGGCGCCCGCCAAAGGGCCCAACAGCAAGGAAGTCTGGGCCCCAGAATTCCACTTTGTCGACGGCAAGTGGACCGTCTACTACGCCGCGGATGACGGCAAGAACGCCGATCACCGCATGTTCGCCCTTCAGTGCACCGGCGACGACCCGATGCACGACCGATTCATCGACGCCGGCCAATTGAAGCTGGCGACCGACCACTGGGCCATTGATGGCACGCACATTCAGCACCGTGGGCAGCAGTATTTCTGCTGGTCCGGCTGGGAAGGTCGCGAAGACGTTCGCCAGCTTCTGTACCTCCAGAAAATGAAGGATGGCCTGACGCCCGTCGGCGATCGGGTCGAAATCTCACGCCCCACCCTGCCCTGGGAATGCCAGGGCGGTCGGCCGCTGATCAATGAGGGGCCGGAGTTTCTCTCCCGTGGCGGGAAGCTGCACCTGATCTACTCCGCCAGCGGCAGTTGGAGCGATTTCTACTGCCTCGGCCGCCTGACCATTGATGCCGAGGCCGACCTGATGGTGGCCAAGAACTGGGCCAAACACGATCAGCCGGTGTTCGCTAGCGCCAATGGCATCATCGCGCCGGGGCATTGCAGCTTCGTAAACTGCGCCGAGGATGAGGGTCACCCCTGGATCATCTATCATTGCGCCCGGCACTTCGGCGCCGGCTGGGACCGCTATGTGCGGGCCCAGCGGTTCACTTGGAACGCCGACGACACAGCCAACTTCGGCCAGCCTGCAGCGCCGGTCGACCGCGAGCACTAATCGCTGCGAGACGGCGAAGCGTGCTCCCTCTCCCGGTATTGCCGGCAGGGGGTAGGGTGAGGGCTTCCCCCGCCACCCATTCAGAGCGATCAAAACGCCGAGTTGGCTGCACGGCGAAATGAGTCCCGCGAGCGATGCTCGTTCGTCGAAAGCCCTCACCCTAACCCTCTCCCGGCAATACCGGGAGAGGGAATAAGAGGCCATCCGCCAGCGGCACAATCATCGTGGCCTACAGCGCCACGCTCTCACCACTCGAGCGAAGACGGATCGTCTTCAGATCCATGTCGTGGCTCGTGTTCACGTAGCGGATCGTTCGGTACTGGGCCCGCATCAGCACGCTACAAGTTTGGGCGTGACCACTTTCGTAGCGGATGCCTTTGAGCATCGCGCTGTCGCTGATGCCGGTCGCGGCGAAGATGATCTTGTCGCCCTTGGCCAGGTCGTCTGCCGTGTAGATCTTGGCGAGCTGTTCGTCCGTGATGCCCTGCTTTTTCAGGTCCTGACGTTCGGCGTCGTCCCGTGGCCACATCTGGGCCATGATCTCACCGCCGAGACACTTCAAAGCGGCCGCGGCCAGCACGGCCTCGGGGCTGCCGCCGGTCCCCATGTAGACGTCGACGCCGCTGCCGGGCAGCGCCGGGGCGATCGCGCCGGCGATGTCGCCGTCACTGATCAAGCGAATAGCCGCGCCGGTCTTGCGGACCTGTTCGATCAGCTTCTGGTGACGCGGACGGTCCAAAATCACGACGGTCAAATCATGCACGCGCTTGCCGAGCTTGAGCGCGATGATTTCCAGATTGTCTTCCACAGGCCGATCCAGCGCGATGCGGCCCGGCCCCTGCTTCACCTTCGGGCCGACGCTGATCTTGTTCATGTAGAAGCTGGGGATATCCGCGAGCACTTCCATCGGGTCGTCAGTGCCGTTGCAGGTGGCGGCGGCGATGACACTGATCGCGCCGGGCAACCCTTTGCCTACGAGCGTGGTGCCGTCGATGGGGTCGAGGGCGATCGCCATCTTGATGCTGCCGTCGGACCAGGTGCCGAGCTTTTCACCTTTGAAGATGCCGGGGGCGTTGTCTTTGATGCCTTCGCCGATCGTGACGGTGCCGCGCATGTTCACGGAATCAAACAGGCCGCGGATGGCGTCGCACGCGGCGTAGTCGCCGGCTTCTTTGTCGCCCTTGCCCATCCACTTCTGCGCACTCAGGGCGGCCGCTTCGGTGGCGCGAATGAAGTCCATGGAGACCAGTCGCTCCAGGTCGTCCATGGTGATGCCGGGTTTGCTGGGCTTGACCACCGGCGCACTCGCGCCGACCTGTTGAGTCACAGCCTGTTGAGATGCCGCAATTTCTGTCGTCTTGCTCATATTGCTCCTCCGCGTTTCGAGATGAGTGCCCAGTGTACCTCACTGGAATCGGCGGATTAAAGCGAAATCTGGCGGTGCGACAGCGTGCCCGCGTGCGAATTTGTCCCGACGTGCTGCATCGATCCGTTTATTCCACCTCGGGCGGGCCGATGATGCCCATCTGCATGAGGTCGATCTTCGCCTTGGAGGACAGCCACAGCCGGCTGCCGTCCGAACTGGCGCCGAGCCAACCCGCGCGATCGAGATAACCCACGACGGGGCTGAGCTTTTCAGCCGTTTCGTCCTCGCCGATGCTGGCGGCCTTGGCGGGCATCGCTTCGCCGAACTTAGCGAGCTGGCGGAGCAGCAGTGCGCAGCGATCAAAGAACCGCTCGCGACTCGGCGGCTCGCGGTTCTCCATCTGGTGCACGCCGGCGATCAACATGCGCGGGCCTACAAAGAGCCAGTCGAGAATCGTAAAGATCGCCCCGCCGATTCCGCCCGAATACCGACCGACGCCGGCCCATTCCTGGCGCGGGTCGATGTACTCAAACGCGCCGTTGGCGAACTGCGCCGACCGGGCCTTCAACCAGAAAAACGCGCCGGCCGCGAACATCGCGCCGAGGATGATGATCCAGCCGGTGTAGCCCAAGCCCATCAGACCGACGACCAGCGCCAGCAGCGTGACCAGGACGACGACCGTCA
>JAQGHK010000574.1 GCA_028288875.1 Phycisphaerales bacterium
CACGCCAGAAACTGGTGCAAAGCCTGACACCGCCGGGCAAGGTATTGGACAGCGTGACGCCATGACAGCGCTGTCGTCATGCAAATCGTCCGCGGGTGCCTTCTCGATTTTTGAACAGGAAGTTCGCCGGCCAGTTGACGTCGAACCGGGCTTGCTCGACGCTAGACGCTCCGGCGTCCTCCGAATCAGCGGCCGCCCGAAATTTATGCAGCCGGCGACGATCGTCCTAGATTTTCAGATCGGCGGCGCGTGGGACCGGGGGATCGTTCACGCCATCAGCGAAAGCGGGCGCGAACACAACTGGAACATGATTCTCGTTTCCACCGGCGTCTCGCTGGAGGAAGCGGCCGAAACCTGGCAGGCCGACATCGTCGTCACCAGCCGTGACGGGCCGCTCGCCCGATCGGGTCGGTTGGCCGAGGCGCTGGTGATCGCGGTGGGGCAGGACCGCTCAAGCGAAGCCGTTCCTTCAGTCTGCCCCGACGACCTGGCTATCGGCCGGCTCGCGGCCAAGCACTTGTTGAGCGCCGGGCTCAAACAAACCGCAGTGTTTGCGTACGACCATTCCAATTTCGCACGCGAACGCGCGGCCGCCTTCCGCGCGGAAATCATGGTCGGCAATGCCGTGTGCCACAGTGGCGGCGAATTCAACAACGACCGCAACAGCCCGGACTTCTGCAGTCACGCCGCGATCATTCACTGGCTTAAAGGGCTCCCTCGGCCGTGCGGGATTTTTGCTTTGTGTGACAACTGGGCCGGCCCATTGCTGACATACTGCCGGCACCTCGGCTTGCGGGTTCCAGAAGACGTGGCGCTGATCGGCGTAGATAACGACGCGCTCGTTTGTGAGCTCTCGTCACCGCCACTGAGCAGCGTGTCGGTTCCATGGCGAGAGCTCGGTCGTGCGGTCGTGCGTCTGATTTGCTCCCACCTCGCCGGTCGCGGTGTCGCGGACGAATGCGTGCGGGTGCTGCCGCTGGAGGTGGTCGCCCGTCGTTCGACCGACACGCTGTCGATCGATGACCGCCAGCTTGCGGAAGTGGTCGCCTGGATCAGGGACAACGCCCATTGCGTGATCAGCGTCGACGATATCCTGCGCGCGATACCAACCTATCGGCAACGGCTGGAACGCCAGTTCCGCGCCGGCCTCGGCCGGACCGTGATGGCAGAAGTGCGCCGCGCGCACGTGGATCTGGCCAAGCGGCTGCTGGTCAGTACCAATTTGTCGATGCCGGAGATCGCCGCTCGTAGTGGGTTCAGTAACGCCACGTTACTCGGGGTCAATTTTCGCAAAGAGTTGGGGATCACGCCCAGCGAGTATCGCCGTAGTGCTCGGCAGGGCATTGCGGAAGCAAATCCGGACCAATAACAGTCGCCACGAGGGGGGAATGCCATGAACGCACGCATTTGCGGGACCGCGTTGCTGCTGAGCCTGATTTGGACTGCCGGCATGCACGCCAAGACAACTGCGAGCACTGCCGAGGATGATACGGACACCGCCGGGTCATTGGACCGCGCCGTGGTCGACGCGGGCGACGCGACGCGTTTCTCGCGCGTATTCGACAAGGGCCGGCGGGGCGAGCCGATCACGATCGGCTTCATCGGCGGCTCTATCACGGCCGGCTACGCGGCGCATGACGCGCCGCACCGGTATGTGGATCGCGTGGCTGCGTGGTTCGCCCGCATATTTCCTGCTTCACAGGTAAAGTTGATCAACGCCGGCGTCGGCGGCACGGGCTCCGATTTTGGCGCCCTGCGCGTGCAAGCCGATGTGCTGAAGCAACAGCCGGATGTCGTCGTCGTGGAGTTCGCCGTCAACGACGAAGACAACGAACATGCCGGCCGGACGCTCGAGGGCGTGGTTCGGCAGGTGCTCTCAGCCCCCAATGCCCCGGCGTGTCTGCTGCTATTTATGAGCCACGACGGCCGCAACGCGCAGGCGTGGCACGCAAAAGTCGGTCGGCACTACGGGCTGCCGATGGTCAGCTATCGCGACGGCCTGGCAGCGGAGATCGACGCCGGCCGGTTAAAATGGGCCGATATTTCGCCCGATGACATTCACCCCAACGACCGCGGCCATGCCATCGCAGCGCGTTACATCACCCATCTGCTCGACAACTTGCTGACCGCAATGCCGCGCGGCGCGACGGTCCCAAGCTCGTCGCTGCCAACGCCCTTGCTTAGTGACCTTTACGCGAATGTTGAAACCCACGACGCTGACACGTTGCGCCCGACGAAGGCGGACGGCTGGGCGTATGACCCCGCGACCCGGTCCTGGCGAGCCGACCGACCGGGCAGCGTGATCGAGTTCAACACGTCCGGCCGCGGCGCTGCTCTGATGTATTACCGCATTCACCAAGACTACGGCCGCGCGAAAGTGACGGTGGACGGTGCCCACGATCAGATCGCCGATGGCTGGTTCGCGCCCACCTGGGGCGGGTATCGCCACACCAGCGAGCTGGCCACGGACTTACCGCCGGGCGAGCACACCGTGCGGGTCGAACTTCTGGCAGACAAGGCGCCGCAGAGCAGTGGGCATGAATTTCGTATCCTCGGTCTGGCGGCGCTGGGCGTTGCGGCGAGCGATAGTGCCGGGCCGGTCGCTTACCAATGGAAAAACGTGCCGATCGGCGGCGGCGGCTACATCAGCGGTGTGTTCGCTCATCCG
>JAQGHK010000632.1 GCA_028288875.1 Phycisphaerales bacterium
AGGTCTTTGTCTTTGATTTCCTGCGTGAGCGTCGGGTTGCGCATCACGCGGTTGAACGGGATGAGCATGGCGAAGGAAAACGTCAGTTCATCGATGGCCGGCACTTCGCTTTGCAGGAACATCGTGCTGCGCTGCGGGTCGATGCCGCAGGCCAGGTAATCGGTGGCGATATCGATCACGCTCTGGCGGATTTCTTCGGGCCGATCGGCGCGGGTCGTGAACGCGTGCTTATTGGCGATGATGAAATAGCAGTCGTAGTCGTCCTGCATCGCCAGCCGATTTTCCACGCTGCCGACGTAGTGGCCCAGGTGCAGGCGGCCGGTGGGCGTGTCGCCGGTGAGAATGCGGGGCTTATCGCTCATGCGTCCGAATGTATCGGCGACAGGCCCGGTCGGCCACAGGCTTACGCGTAGCTATGCAGGCCGACCAGGAAGAAGTTGACGCCGATCCAGTTGAACAGCATCACGCCGAAGCCGACGATGCTGAGTATGCCGGTCGTCAGCGCTCGCGTCTGGCCGTGCGTCACAAAGCGGACGTGGATGATGATCAGGTAGACGATCCAGGTAACGAGCGCGAACGTTTCCTTCGGATCCCAGCCCAACGGCCGGCCCCAGCTGACATCGGCCCAGAGGGCGCCGGTGATGATGCCGATGCCGAGAATCCAGAACGCCAATTGCAGCATGACCAGATTGCAGTCATCGACAGTCTTCAGCACCGTGGCGTCGCTATTTTTCAGATACTGCACGACGTACCAGATCCCGAAGACGAACGTCATGCCGATGAGGGCGTAGCTGGCCGTCACGAGCGTGACGTGCACGTACAACCAATAAGTCATCAAAATGCCGGCGTGCTGGTGAATCTCGCCGCCGATATCCCGGCCCGTGACATACGGGGCGGAGAAGATCGCCACGAGCGACAACATCCCCACACACGCCGCGGCCGCACCGAACAGGCCGAGGCGTTTCCAGCGTTCGAGGATCAACGCGACGCTGACGCCGAAGAACGCGCTCATCAGCACGCTTTCGAACTGGTTTTTGATCGGAATCGCTTCGAACCAGTTGCCGACGCTTTTCTGCACCAGCCACCAGCGGACGCCGATGGCCGTGGCGTGGACCAGCCAGCCGAAGATCGTGATGCCGACGGCCGTCTTGTAAATCCACGGGATCTCGGCCCGCCAGGCGATCAGGAACAGCACGAAGCCGAGGAAATAAATCATCGCGCCCGGCAGCGTCAGGCGGAACAGCTTGTTGTAGGCGACTTCGAACTTGCGTTTGGTGGCCGACGGATAAACGTCGGGATTGGCGGCCTGAACTGCCGTGCTAACTTCCGCGAACGCCGACTTCACGCCGGCGACATCCTCGGCCAGCCAGGCCTTGCGAGCGTCTTCCAAACCGTTCAACACGCCAGCGGATACGTTTTGCGGATAGCCGGCGAATAACATCGGCTGCGTCGCCGGCGAGGTGTCGCCCTGGTGGGCCGCGTGGGCCGCCGAAGCGGCTTCGAAAATCGCCTGCGGCTTCGCCCACGGCCGCTCGTTTTCACCGCCGGCTTGCAACGGAGGAAGGATCGCCAACTGGTAAACGGCGCTGGCGTTCTGAATATCCAGCACGTTCATCAGCACGCCGGCCTGATTGTTGATCTGATTGATCGCGTCGGCCTTGATCGTCGCGCGGGCCATCATGCGGGCCATGGCTTCCTGCACGTCGGGCTTCACCCAGAAATCCAGCGAGAGCGTGCCCTCTTTGATGATCCGCTTTTTCTCGGTGTCATCGATCATGGTCAGATCGCCGAAGTCAGCGCGGAACGGCTTGTTGCGGATGTAGATCAGGTTGCGATGGGCGTACTGGTCCGGCCGAAACGCCATGTCCAGAATCACAAACGCGGCCGAGTGATCGTCCAGCGTGCTCTTGCCAGTAATCTGAAACAGCACGTCGCGCGAGTAGGTATCGAGCGTCTTCAGCGTCTGATTGTGCTGCACACTCAGCAGGCGTGCTTCGGTAAGATCGACATCGCCGGCGAAATCCGCCCGGACGGCGGACACGGTGGCCAACATCACAAACGCGATAAACAGGGTAATCAGCTTCATGAAAATCTTTAAGGTTGCCGCTTTATTCACATCAATCAGTTCACGCCGGCCGGGGCCAAGTCTGGCTTCAATCGGCCCGACTGCTGCGCCTTGGCCAGCGCCTGATTCTTCATCCGACGCACCAGAACCGGCTTGATATAGAACGCGTAGAAAATGCCAACGATGATCAGGCCACAGCCCGTCACCATGATGTAAACGCCCGGCCGATTGCCGACGCCGAGGACGCTCCACATCTGATTTTGAATGTCGAACGAAGCTTGGAAAAAGATCCAATTGTTGTTGCCGTAAAACACGGGGCTGTTGAGGAACACCGTGTCGGTGCGCGACTTGCTGGTGACCGGATCGGTGAGTGTGAGCGTGGAGCGATAATCGCGAATCATGGAACCCGCGGCCGGATCCATGCCGGCGTAGGCGACGGCTTCCAGCTTATCCAGCCGGGCCAGCGCCGGCAGCGGCCGCCAGTTGTTGGCCAATTGAATCTGCGCGACCGATGAGGCGTTCGGCACATTAATCAGCCCGCCCTGCCACGGCGTTTCGAACGGCCGTTCGCTGAACGGCACGAGCACCGTGCCGCTGAACGGCTTGTCTTCCGAATCCGTGCCGGCGTAATTCACGCGAACGATCTGCCGCCGGCCGCTGCTGCCTTCATCGCGATTGCGAATCGCCTTGGGCACTTCTTCGACGTACGTCTCGACATTGCCGACATGATCGGACCGCTTCACATCGACATGAAACGTATCACGCGGCGTCGGCCGACCTACGGACGCCATCAGCATCGCGTCTTCCTGCTGCGGCGCGGCCAGATCAAGATGGCCGGCGTTGCCGTCGATCGTTTGCACCGTCACCGGGCCGTTTGCTTCGACGGACAGCACCGTCGTCTTCGGCGAATTCGCCGTCGTCACGAACAACGTGCGGCCGAGGCCATTTTTCGGGATCAGGCTGGCTTCGGCGTCGAACGCATAATCGACGCTCAGTGCCGGATCGAGTAGTTCCTTCTGCCGCTTGCCCATCGGCCCGGCACCGGCTTCACCGAGCTTAAAATCCGTCGGCCGGCCCAGGCCATCGCCCAGCACCATCCGGCGATACGTCAGCCCTTTCGGCGCAGCCACCAGGAACGTCAGTTTAGGGACGATCTTCTTATCAATCGTTTCCCACTGCGGATTGAACGACTCGACGCGAATGGCGTAACCCGTGTTGCCGAGTTGGAACGTGTCGCCGACCTGCACCGCCTGCTTTTGCTCGAAATCGGCGACTTTGATGGTCAGCATGTGCGCGGCCTTCGCACCGGCGACCAGCTTGTCGACGGCACCCGCATCGGGCAGTTCGCGGTGTTCAATATCAGCCGTTCCCCAACTGATCTTGGCATACCGCGGCAGGCCGGCAGCGAGGATGCGGTCGTGCGATTCGCCGCTATCGGCATCAGGCAGGCTGAAAGCAAAACCGATCTTGGCCTGCTTGGCATCTTCCACAATGCGATCCCGCAGATTCGCGTACGGCCAGTAGCCCACAACTGTGAAGTTGAGGGCCTTAGCCCCCACCGCGTCCGCCGCCGTGCCGATGCGGCCATCGGCCGACCGGCTCATGATCGGCGATAATTCTTTGAGATCCGATCGATCGAGATAACTCTCATTGCCATGCTCGGTGGCATACGGATTAAATCGCGGCAGCGACGGCAGGGCCACGCGCGTCACACTGCCGGCCGCCTGGAAATACAGGGCCCTTTCGAAGCGATCGTAGTACCGATTGATCGTGCGGCCCTTGATCAGAAACGCCGTGCCTTCGACCTTCTGCCCGTAATAAATCCCCATGCCGGCGATCAGCGTGATGATGCCCGTGTGCACCATCCACACGCCGTACCGTGGCCGGGTGAACGGAATCCGCTGCAGCGTAACGGTCACCAGATTGGCGACCATTAGAGTCATCAACGCCTTCAGCGGCCAGGCGTTGAAGAAGCCGAGTTCGTCGAGTTCAAAATATTCCCGAACGCCCGGCAGGCCCGAGCCGATCGCCACATAAGCGGCGATCGAAACCATCAGCGCGATGCCGAAAATCACACTCCGAAGCGTGTGCCGGAACAGCCAATCGATTGCGTCAAGCAGTTGGGTCATGCGTCAGGGTCCGCGTTGCCATGCGGGGAATCGGACAGTTTAACGACGATTGAAGGACGTGTCGCTTTCAAACATTCAATGCGGCAATCTGAACGGTCTGGACCGGCAAAGGTCTCCAAGCCAAATTATACAACCTAACAGAACACGCCCCTAACTTTTTCCTTCTTTTTAGTTGACACCCGAACGAGACCCGTACATAATGACCTAACAATCAGTGAACGGAGTCAGGATTATGTTGACCGTGAAACAGATCGAGCGTTGGTGGCAGGTTCAGGCTTTCGACCGGCTCATTGATGAGCTGTGCATCGGCCGCGCGGAAGCGGTCGGGGGGATTCGGCAACTTCTGACCGGTGCCGTGGCGGCAGCCGCTCTGGCGGTGATTCGCCTGGACGAGTTGCACCAGTCCCATTCCCAGATTTCCTCAAAGATGATCCGCTACCTGCTCGCCAGCCAAGCCCCCGATGGCGGCTGGGGCGATCCGGTGATGACCGCCCTGTCGCTCCGGGCATTGTCCCGTGGGGCCGGTGCCGGCCTGAGTGTCGAGCGGGCGATCGGCCGACTGGGCGATCTGCAGCGGGACGACGGCCAATGGCCGCGCGAACCTTTCAAGCGGTTCCCCAGCGATCCAGCCGTCACGGCGTTCGTGCTGTTCCAATTGGCCGAAACCCGCACGGCGGCCGCTACCAATTTGATCGACGTCACTCTGGATCGGGTCGCCTTTGATCTGTCCGACAAACAGCTCGCCCCGCTCCGCCGCCGCGTGGCGATGAGCCGGCAGTTCGCCAATGTGGCGAGCTGGTCGTAAGGCAACGGGCTGAGGCCGCAACACGTGTTGGAGCACTTGTTGCGGCGAGGGCAGGGCCTGTAATTGCGGTTCGCCGTCCGAGGCTCGCGTTCTGTTCCGGGCGGTCTCGACTTCTTCGCGGGAGGTCACCGCCACGTGTAGCCGGCGAGCATGCTCGCCGTTCGAGCGGCAGGTTGGTCGATCGCTGCAATGCGGCATTGGCAGCGATTCTGCGCGACCGGTGCTGGCATCAGATGCGATTGCGTGATGTGCCCACGGCGGTCGGGCGGTCGGGCCGCCGGGCCGTCGGGTGGTTGATGGACGTTCAGCGGTGAGTCTGCGCGGCGTCTTTTCGGACCGCCACCCCGCCGTTTGCCGTGGCGAAGCGTTTGAGACTGAGAAAATCCATCGCCAGCGTCGTTCGGCCGACGGTTGCGAGTTCGGCGAGGGCTTCGCCGATGGCGCTGGCGCACTTGAAGCCGTGGCCGCTGAAGCCGCAGGCGATGGTCACGTTCGGGTGGCCGGGATGCCGGTCAATGATGAAATCGTGATCGGGCGTGTTGGTGTACATGCAGATTCGCATCGACAGCAGCGGCCCGTCGGCGGCGGGCATGTGGTTGCGCAGGAACCAGCGGACGGCGGCCTCGTCCGTCGGCCGGGGATCGCGGTCGAGCGTTTCTGCGTCGGTGGGTTCGGTGC
>JAQGHK010000673.1 GCA_028288875.1 Phycisphaerales bacterium
TGATAGAAATCGCCGCCGGATTGCACGTCATCGGCACCGGCGTCGAGCGCCAGTTCCATCAATGCTTCTTCTTCGATCGCGCTCGCCGCGATGACGATCACGCCGGCCTTGCTGAACTGGAATGAAACGGAGCCGGTCGTGCCGAGGCTGCCTCCGGCGCGGTCGAACAGCAGACGCATCTCGGGGGCGGTGCGGGCCCGGTTGTTGGTGAGGGCTTCAACGATCAGCGCCGAACCGCCGGGGCCGTAGCCTTCGTAGGTGACGGCTTCGTAGTTATCGCCGCCGAGTTCGCCGGTGCCCTTCTTGATCGCGTTGGCGATCGTGTCCTTGGGCATGTTGGCGGCTTTGGCGTCGTCGATGACGTAGCGGAGCGACAGGTTCTCGTCCGGGTTCCCGCCGCCGCCCTTGGCCGCGATGATGATCTTGCGGGCGATCTTGCTCCAGACCTTGCCGCGCTTGGCGTCGTTCTTGCCCTTCTGCCGCTTGATGTTCGCCCAGTGACTGTGTCCGGCCATTGTTGTTCCTCGTGAAGCGCTTGTGGCTAATGGCTAGTAGCTGTTCGCTAAGACGTTCATGCCTTAGCGAACAGCCACTAGCCATCAGCTACCAGCCGGTTCTCATCCCGCCTTGGCCACCGGCGCGACCGGCACCGGGGCTTTGTCTTTTAACTTCTGCAACTTCTGTTCGACGCGCAGCCGCAATTGCGGGTCGTTCGTGCCGCGTTCTTTGATCGCATCGACCGCCTGCTGCCACCGCTGGGCCGATTCGTTCGGCTGCTTGTGCTGGTAGAGCGCGTCGCCGGCGTGATCGAGGACGACCGGGTCTACCGGCGTCGACACCTTCACCGCTTTTTCAAGCCGCTCGGCGGCTTCGGCGAACTTGCCGCGCTTGTAGAGGAGCCAGCCCAGGCTGTCCAAATACGCCGCGTTGTCCGGCTCGAGCGCTACGGCCCGCTGCAGCAGTTCCTCGGCCATCGATAAATCGCGGCCCTGGTCGGCCAGCAGGTAGCCGAGATCGTTGCAGACGGGGGCGAAGTTCGCGTCGAGATCGTGCGCCTTGCGCAGCAGCCGCTCGGACGATTTATCGTCGCCGATGCCGCTGTATTGCGAGGCGATGAAGTAGATCTGCGGTGCCGTCTGGGCTGCAGCCGCGGCTTTTTCGAGTGCGGTGGAGGCGGCCGACCGCTGCTCATCCGCGGCCAGCACTTGGGCGTACGCGGAAGCGATCACCGGATCGGTCGGCCGGGCGGCGGCGACGGTTTCGAAGGCGTCGAGGGCCATCCGCTTCTGCCCGCTCCGCAACGCCTCCGCCACCGTTGCCGTCAGCAGCTCCGGATCGTCGCGATACGCGTCGATCAGCACGGCTAATTCGCGACTGGTCGTGACATCGTCGAGATCGGACAAATTCAGCGTCGGCGACTGGTAGGCGGCTTCGGTATCGAAGTGCGGATCGCCTTCGTTGCGAGCGGCCCAGGTCAACTCGGCCCCGCTCGCTTGACGGCCCTGGCTGACTCGCAACTGACCGGCGACGAAATTTCGCACGGCGGCCAGCTTCGGGTCGACACTCAGCTTGATCAGCGTCTCGGCGGATAGGGGCTTAGGCTGGCCGAAATGTGTCAGCATTTCCCAGCCGCGTTCCCACGTGTGCCATTTGGTCGGATCGGCGGCGGTACGGCGAAGCAGTTCGCGGATCAGGCCGTCGGAATCATCCGCGGCGCGATACGCGGCCACCGTCTGGCGAACCAGCGGAAGATTGATCGCGGCGCCGGCGTCGCCCTTCCCGACGGCGGATCGGCCGACACCATTAACGGTTTCGATCGCCGCCTTGGCATCGCCGGATTGCAGTTGCAGGTGCGACACCAGCAACTGGTACGGCGCGAGTTCGACCGTCTTGAGTTTCTCCAATTCCGCCAATGCGGCCGACGCACCGCCGTACGGTTGATAGAGCTCATCAAAGAGTGCGACCGACAGCGTGGCGCTGTTCGAGGCAACGACATACGCGAACGCCCGCTTCGTGGCGGATGTTCGATCGCCGGCAGCCAATTCCGTGCGCGCCAGACGCAGTTCCAGCATCAGCGCCGACTGCGGTTCCTGCTTTTGCAGCCGCTGATACAACGCGCTTGCCCGGGCGTATTGCCCGCACTGTGTGGCGAGGTCGGCAGCGCGAAGGATCAGAATGCCGGGCCGGCCGAGCAGGTCGGCGAGTTCCGGCCGGCCGCGCAGGTCATAGGCGCGTTCGTCGGCGATGGCGATGACGTTCTCGTAGCACTCCAAGGCGGCCGTGTTGAAATGGTTCTGCTCCAGGCACTGGCCGAGCAGCAGGTCGACCACCGCGGCCAAACCGCCGCCGTCGGCATAGTCGGCCGTCAGGCGGATGCGGCGCAGCTCATCGGTGGCGTCCGCGGTCTGGTTCTTGGCCAGCAGAAGGCGGGCGAGCTGGAGGCGAGAGTCGGCGTCGTTCGGATCGATCCGGCACGCCTGCAGAAATGCCGTCTGGGCCTTGGCGTCGTCCATGCCGAGTTCGGCGTAGCCGAGATCGCGGGCCAGGACCGCCGAATAAGGATCAAGCTTGTTGGCCGTCGCCAAGTGCTCGATGGCCGTCGCCTTCTGGTTCTTCAGCAGCGCGTCGCGACCCTGCGCGTAGTGCTCGAGCGCTTCGGTCGATGCCTCATCCGTTGGCGCGGCCGGAGCGAGCGGCAGCTTCGCGGGCGGCTGCAGATCGGCCAGGGTCTGCAATTCCGGCGGCTTTCCTAACTGAGCGCCCGCCGATTTTTTGCCGTTGGTCGCGCAGCCTGATAACAACCCGGCGGTCAGGAGGCCTGCCGTCAGCATGGCGGCGTCTCGGACGGGGAAACGAGCCAG
>JAQGHK010000682.1 GCA_028288875.1 Phycisphaerales bacterium
GCAGTACTGGGGCTACGCCAACACGGCCACCGGGTCGTACAGCATTACCGGCGTGCAGCCCGGCACGTACACCGAGACTCTGTACGACAACGAACTGGAAGTCGGCACGCGCACCGTGACGGTCAGCGCCGGCGTGAACACGTCGGCCAATATCGCCAACACCTACTACACGCCGCCGGCCCCGATTTTCCGCATCGGCACCTGGGACGGCACGCCACTAGGCTTCCTCAATGCCGACAAGATCGAGACCGAGCACCCGTCCGACATCCGAATGAGCGACTGGAACTCGACGCCGAACTTCGTCGTCGGCACGAACACCGATGCACAGTGGCCGCTCGCCCAGTTCATGGGCGTTAACAACAGCCAGCGTATCACATTCAATCTCACGGCCGCGCAGGTGCAGAGCATGTCGCTGCGCATCGGCATCACATGGGGCTTCTCCGGCGCTCGGCCGAAGGTCACCGTCAATTCCGGGCAGACTTACGCTTGGACGAGTGCCAACCCATCGGCCAGTTCCGACCTGAACAGCCGCGGCATCACCCGCGGCACGTGGCGCGGCGATAACCAGCTTTACACCTTCAGCATCCCCAGCACCGCGTTCCGCGCCGGGACGAATACGATTGACGTGCCGTTGATCAGCGGCAGCTTCACGGCCGGCCAAACGTGGCTGAGCCCCAACGTCGCTTACGACGCGATCGACCTGGTGCCCAGCACCGCGACCGCGCCGGCCATCGCCAGCGTGACCATCACGCCCTCGGGCTCGACGACCGGCGTCAACGGCACCAAGACCTTCACCGCCGTCGCCAAAGATGCGAACGGCAACGTAATTACGGCGAATATCGACTGGTCGGCCGCACGGGGAACGATCGACGCGAACGGCAACTACGTCGCCCCCGCGACGGCCGGCAGCGACACCATCACCGCGACCGCCAACACGACCAAGACGCCGGGATACAACACGACCTCGTCATCGACCTCTGCATTCACCGGAACGATCACCGGGAGCGGCAGCACGACGATCAGCGTGTTGAGCGCCACCCCGTCCGTCGTCACGGCCGCCAGCGCTTCGCCGAGCCCGGTTTACGGGAAAACCACAACGCTGAGCGCTTTGGGCACCGACCTGACGGGCGAGAGTAATCTTACCTACACGTGGAGCGTGCTCGGCACGCCGCCCGCCGCCGTCACTTTTTCGGCCGCCAATGGCACCAACGCCGGCAAAAGCACGCTCGCAACGTTCACGCAGCCGGGCGATTACACTTTCCGCGTCACGATTACCAACGGCTCGAACCTGTCGGCCACCAGCGACGTCACCGTCACCGTCTTTGATAAAAAGGTCTGGTACAAGGTCGACGCCAGCAGCGGCACGACCCTGACGGATTCGTCCGGTAGCAACAACACCGCCACGCTCACCGGCTCGTACGCTTACGCCGCTGGCGTCGACGGCAACGCGATCAAGTTCACCGGCGGCTCGGCCAGCCTGCCGACCGGCGTGGTCAGCACGCTGAACGACTTCACGATCGGTGCGTGGATCAAGCCCGATGCTTCGCAAAGCTGGTCCCGCGTCTTCGACTTCGGCACGGGGACCACGGCCTACATGTTCTTCACGCCGCGGACCAGCACCGGCGTCAGCCGCTTCGCCATCAAGAGCGCCACCGGCAGCGAGCAGACGATCGACGGGCCGGCCCTGGCGGTCGGCGCGTGGACCCACGTCGCGGTCACCCTATCGGGAAATCTCGCCACGCTTTACATCAATGGCGTGGCCGTCGGCACGAACGCGGGCCTGACGACCCATCCGGCCGCGCTGGGCAATACGGCCAACAACTATCTGGGCAAATCGCAGTTCGCGGCGGACCCGGCCCTGCTGGCCAGCGTCGACGACTTCCGTCTCTACGGCAGCGGCCTCTCGGCGTCGGCCATCAGCACCTGGTACAGCGCCGCCGGCACACCGGCGACCGTTACCGGCTTCACGACCGACGACGGCTCCAGCCAGCGGTCCATGGTCCGATCCTTCACGCTGACTTTCGATAAGGCCGTCACCCTGCCGGCGGGCGCGCTGACCCTGTTGGTCAATGGCGTTGCCTCACCGGCGTCCCTGATCGTCACCGCGACCAGCTCGGCCAACACGCAGTACCTGGTGACGTTCTCCAACACCGGCGCGGCCGGCGGATCACTGGCGGACGGGTCGTACCAACTCACGCTGAACGGGGCCTTGATCACCAGCGGCGCCGGCCGGCCGATGGCTAGCAATTCCAACTACACCTTCTACCGGCTCTTCGGCGACAGCGACGGCAACGGCGTGGTCGACTTCAACGACTTCCTGAACCTTCAGAACAGCTTCGGCCAGAGCGTCGGCAGCCCCACCTTTGCCGCCAGCCTCGATGGCGACGGCAACGGCACCGTCGACTTCAACGATTTCCTCATGCTGCAGAACAACTTCGGGAAAACCATGACGGCGGCACGGCCGATCGTGGTGGCCGTGAAGAAAACGACGCCCGTGAAACTGGTCCGTCGCTAGAAGGAATCCGCGGAACAGCTTCATCTTCCCTTCAGCCGGCCCGGCGTAGTAGTGTTCGCCATGGAGCGGTGTCGACTCTCGACGCTGCCGCAGCGAGGCATGGCAGGGTGGGAGATCCCGTGGACAAACGATTCGGACGATGGACGCTGGCCCTGGCGCTTCTGATCAGCCTTCTCGCCGCGCGTCAGGGGCTAGCGGATGGCCCGGCTTCCGGCGACACGACGGGCACCGTGACGTACTGCGGCCCCGAGTTTCTCTTGATCCGGGCGGCCGGCGATGTGCCGCGGCGTCATTCCCTCAAGACCTCTGAAACGACCGGCGCTGACCTCCTTTCCGCTTATCGCTCCGTGGGTCTGGACGACGAAGTGGTGGTGCACTGGACCGAGGAAGGCGGACGACGGATCGATTCGATTCGGATCCTGCGGAAAGCGGCAACCCGGCCCGTCGAGGGCCCGTCGGCCGCTACGCCCGGGTTCGCGCCCACGCCGACGCCGACGCCCACGATGGGACCGATCACGGCCGCCGCGCCGACAACGCCAACCTCCGCCCCCACGACAAACGCCGCATCGTCCGATGCCGCCAATCGATCGACGACCGGCGAGACCGTCAACGCACAGATCGACAACCTTCTGGCGTTGAGCGCCCGCCTAATGACGCTGCCGATCTCGCTGTTGCTGACAACCGTTGCCGCCGTCGGCATCGTTCTCCTTTTCTTCAGCGGACGGCTTAGCCGTGTCGGACGGCCCGTGGCGGCCGCACGCTTACGGACGGCCGTGTATCTCGGCAGCGCGCTGTTCGCCGTCTTTCTCGTCGATCGCAAAATCAGCCTGCTGCAGGCCGACATGGCCGCGCTGAAATCGAAGGTGAACAGCGACACACTGGCCGCCATCGCCACGCACGCCAGCCCGGCATCCTCGGTACGGCCGTTGCTCGTTGATCCGACCGCCGTGCAGACGGGATTAAACGCCCACTTCAAGGACGCCACGATCCGGCCGTCCACCTATGACGCGGCAACGGACATCGTGCAAATTTACATCGGCGACCCGCTGGTGCAGGCCTACTTGGCCGTGGTCGATCTCTCCAACCCGGCCGTCGAAATCAAGCTCGGCACCGGCCTGGATCAGAAAACGCTGACCAGCGACTTCGCCGTCGCTAACGGCTGCGGCCTGGCGATCAACGGCGAAGCCGGCCAGTCGCCGGCGATGAACTCGGGCCTGGGCGTCTGGCGCGGCAACATGGTGTATCAGGGCCAGATCGTGTCTCGCGAGGCCGCCAGCAGCCTGCGGCCCTTCCTGGGGTTTGACCCGGCCAATCACGCTTCGTTCACTCCCGCATCGGCAGCCGACCGTACGCTGCCCGCCTACACGCCGACGCTGATCTGGGGCCGGCTGGATTCGATCGTCAACGGCGTCGTCCAGACCGCCGACGAACGGTTCCGCCAGCCGCGCACCGCGATGGGCATCAGCCAGGACGGGAAACGGCTGTATCTGCTCGTCGTCGACGGCCGACAGCAGAGGTACAGCGTCGGCTTCTCCCGCGCCGAGGTCGGTTACCTGCTGCAGGCGTTCGGCGCGTATAACGCGATGCTGTGCGACGAAGGCGGCTCGTCGTGCATGTACCTCAAGCAGTTCGGCGGCATCGTGAACTCGCCTAGCGACGGCTCGGAACGGCCCACCTATACGCATTTCGGCATCGCGCTACGTCATTGATTCGCAGATCCCGGGCTTACACGACAACATTGAAGTTGTTCTGCAGGATCAGGAAATCATTGAAATCGATGACGCCGTCGTAATTGAAGTTGCCCTGAGCAAAGGATCCAGGGGTATTGAAGTTGTTCTGAAGGATCAGGAAGTCGTTGAAGTCGACCGTTCGGTTTCGATTCGCATCGCCGGCCAGTACGAACGTGCTCAACAGGTGATTGCCGCCGATGAGGCCGTCGCCATCGCCATCAAGCGGGTTGCCTGTTGCGTCGGTCACACCAGCGGACGCGAGGGCCAGCGTGTAATTGCCGTTGGCCAGAAGCGCTCCGGTGTTGGTGATCGTCGCCGTGCGGGTGGCCGCGTTGTAGGTGAGGCTCAGATTCGCGCTCGCGATCACGGCGGCGGTGGTCGTGTTGGTCAGCACAAAGTCCGCGATCGACAGCGACGGGCCCACGTCTTCACTGAACGTCAGCGTGAACGACTGGTTCGACTGGTAGTTGAAGGACTCGGCCGACACCTTCGGGCCGGTCACGTCCAGGGCGGTTTCAACCGCTTTGCCGGTCCCGACCCACGGGTGCGTGGAATTTCCGCTTAGGACCAGGCGATTGGCCCCGGGCGTGCCGGCCGATTTAATGCCGATCGTCGAGGACGCGCCCAGCGAGCCGCTGCCCGTGATATCCAGATCGGGGTAGTTGTAGAAGATTCGGCCGGGCACCGCGCCGGTGTTCAGTTGCAGGATGGCCTGGAATGTTCCGGCGGCCGTGCCGTTGTAGCTGGCCATGTCGCTCCACTCGATGATCAGCCGGTTGTTTGCCGTGTCCAGTTTATAGAGCACGGCGCTGTCGGTCGCACCGCTGACATTCACATCGGTGCGCCAATCATCCCACATCGGCGCGATGGCTGCCTGCGGCTCATTGGCGCCGTTGTTCAGGGCGTCGTTCACGTAATTCGCATTGCCCGAGCCGAACGTCACCAGCCCATTCGCACTGGCGAACAGCGACGCCGCGCCGCTGTAGGTGGTGCCGTAGAAGTTGAACGTGTTGGCCCCGAGGTTTACCGGATTCGATGCGTCATCGGCGCTGCTGGTGAGCGTGGTAACGCCGCTGGCTCCGATGACCAGGTCCAGGCTTTCGTAAGGATAAGGCGCCGTCTTGTACCCAAACCCGTCCGGCCCGGTGGTGTTGGCCAGGTTGAGGGTGGTCGTAAAGCCGTCCGCGGCTTCGCCGGGGATGTTATTGTGGTTGTTGTCCATCGCGTGGCCGTCATCGGCCGCCAGGATGTTGGGTCCGACGCTCAGCGTGTACGCGCCGTACGCGCTCTGCGCGGCCGATAAATTCAGCCGAAGCGTCGTGCTGCTGGTCCAACTGAAGCCGCTGATGGAAGGGACCAGATTAACGCCGGCCGGGCCGGTGAATGACAGGACATCGCCCGCCACTGAAAAGCTGCCGGTGTTCATGGCCTGGTCAAAATTCAGGTCGACCGTGCTGAACGGCGAGAAGGTCGTGCCGGTGAACGTCGTGGAGACGATCATCGGATCATTCTGAGCCACGGCGAACGATGGCGTCACCGATGTCGCGCTCGAACTGGCATCGATAAAGCCCGCCCCCATGCCGCGGCGGGCGAAGGCCGCGTTGATCTCGGCCGTGTTCAGCGGTGTTCCGAGCGTATTGTGCAGGTTGGTGTCGGCCTGCAGGATCGCGTCCCGCGCGGTTGCGAAACTCGGGTTAATCGGCTGCACCTTCATCGCGTCCATCACCAGTTGCAGGGCCAGCGAATTGCCCTTGATATTGGCAGCGCTGAATCCATTTTGCAGGTTGGATTCGAAGCCATACTTATTGATCAACAGCCAGTTCATATCCCAAAGCGTGCTGGTCCAGATCTCGCCGGTGTCATGAACTTCGGTGGATCGGAGGGTCTCACCGCTCGCGGTACTGATTCCGCTCGCGCCGTATGCGTCAATCGTGAGCGGATTGACGTTCATGTCGAAGCTGTACGGATATCGGCGGATGCCCACGCCGGTTTGGGGCTGGCCCAGCACGTAGTTGCCGACGGCGTAGTTGCCATTTTGGGTGTCGCTGGCGCGCTGGAGGAACATCAATGCAAAGAAATCGCTCCAGCCCTCGCCCATGCCGCCAGACTGAAGGGCCGTGAGCGCGCTGGCATTGGCCGGACCGCCGGTCAAGCGGTTGGAGACGCCGTGACCGTACTCGTGGTAGATCACGCTCATGTCCAGGTCGCCGTCGCGATTGGGCGTCGTGAGGTTGAACAGGTACATCTGCATCCGGCCGGCCGAGCCGTCGGGCGGCGTGGCGAAGTTCGCGTTGTTCGTGCCGCCGGCGTCCTGCCCATCAGCCTGCACGGCGTCGTTCGATGTACCGCCCCGCCCGTAATTATTCGTCTGGAAGTTACCTGCAGCCTCATTGAAGCCGTACTTGTAGAACAGATCGTGTGCGGTGTTGTTGGCGTAGAACAGGTTGAGCTGCGCGATGTTCTGATTCTGCAGAGTCGTTGGAGCGGACGCGGGATCCAGCGTGAAGCCGCTGAAATCAAGCGAAGCTCCGCCACTGGGCCGCGTGCCATCGGCGACGTTGTCGCTGACGCGATCGAGATGTGCGTCGACGTTGTTGCCACGCGTATCGGTGAACTCCGCACCGGCGACGCCGTTCGTGTCGTGCCAACCGAATGGCGAGGCCGTTGCGTCCTGCGGATCGGTCACGACGGCGAAACCGCCGTCCTGCGGGCTTTCATTCGGCCGCGCGATAACGTTGTAGCTGGCGTGATCGACCCAGTCCGCGGCGTAAACGATCTGACTATTATTCCCGCCGACCGACAGGTCATACCAGTGCTGGTTGTCGGTGGTGTGGACCGAAAAATTCCACGTCAGCTTCAGACCCTCGGCCGTAGGAACATAGCGCAGCGCCGCCTGGACCGAGTCCCGCGACACCGTTGGCGCACTCAGTACTGTGCGAAGGCCATGCGATTTGGCCGCCGAACGGGTCGCGTATGCGACCGCCGCACCGCCGAGCGAAAGCTGCTTCGCCGCGTTCACGAGCGCGCCGCCGGCATTCACTTTCGGTCCGTTCACGCCCCGCGCCTGCTTGGCAAGGTTGGACAGAAAACTGCCACCCGCGCTGATGACGCTGCCGTCGGGCATCAGGTTGACGACCATGTCCGCCGTCAAGATGGGCAGGTTGTTCAGCATCTGCCGCAGGTACACATGGGTGATGCCGGTATCCGGATCGGACAATTGATCGGTGATCAGCGGTTTGCCGATGTCGGCCGGAAGCAGGCCGAAGTCCTTGGCGTGGGTAGTCAGAAAGCTGATCGCGATCGAACCAGGGCTGCCCTTTGAGGGAGCGCTAAGCTTCTGGCCCCGGTAAAGCGATGACTGAGGCGTGTTGAAGTTTTCGACCGTGAGATTGCCGGATGCATCAACGACCGTCGAGAGCAATGAGGCCAGCAGTTGGCGTGGCTCAAGAATCTCAACCATCTTGACCGCACGCTGTAGCGAATTCCGACGATTCCCGCGCATGACGAAAGCTTGAAGACGATTCAGCACGTTACACCCCTTCCAAAAGACATGAACAGACGCTGTTCCCTCGTCGAACAGCACCGGCAGGATAGCAGAACTCTGCGGATCGTCTAAGAATATTTGCGCGCCGACATCAATCGCAGGCACGGATGCCGCGACATCGCATCGACTGCAGACGTTTATCCGAGCTAGCGCTTCCGCAGCTCGATAATGTCATCACAGTTCACGGCCTGGCCGGTTTCCATCGAGCGATTCGCCGCGATGCCGACGACGATCGCGGCCGCGCCGTCAGTGTGCGTCGCGTCGCGCTCCAGCGGGTCCGGCGGCAGATCGGGGTTAAAGATGCGGTCGAGAATGCCCGCGTCGCCGCCGCCATGGCCGCCGGCGCCTTTGCGGATTTCGATGTTCTGCGGCGTGCCGAACATCGGGAACAACGTCAGCGTGTTTTCGGTCTTCTTATTCTGCTCGGCCGACAGTTCCGCATCGCTCTGGCCGGCGATGATGTGGGAACTGTGGTAATCGAAATATTCCACGCGCCCCTTCGTGCCCGTGATCGACACGCGCATTCCCTCCCACGGCGAATAGCAGATCAGTGAATAGTTCAGAATCACGCCGCTCTGGTACTTGGCCGTCACGGCCATGGTGTCTTCGACGGTGATGGGCTCGCCGAAGACGTTACGGTCGCGCACGTAGCCGCTATCCGCTTCCGCATCGAGATAGAGGGCCTTGAGCGACGGCCGATCATCGAGGCGCAGGGCGAACGGATCGTCCTTGGCGGCGGCAACGCCGGTGTAGCGGTCGTAGCTGTACTGTTCGCCCCGCTCGGCCGCATTGGCCTTCCCATAGAACTGAAGCGCCCCCATCGCGAAGACGCGCTGGGGATAGCTGTCGATCCACCAGTTGATCAGGTCAAAGTGATGGCTGGCCTTGTGGATCAGCAGGCCGCCGGATTTGTCTTTCTCACGGTGCCAGCGGCGGAAGTAATCGGCGCCGTGGCGGGTGTCGAGCGTCCAGGCGAAGTCCACCGCCGTCGGCCGGCCGATC